>JACRBK010000420.1 GCA_016234525.1 Chloroflexota bacterium | reverse complement strand
CCTTCGTCCTTGCGCAGCACGTACACTTCGCTCATGAACTTGACATGCGGCGTGATCGATTTGGGTTTCGCCAAGACCATACCCCGTTCGACCTGTTCACGGGTCACGCCGCGCAGCAGAATACCGGCATTGTCGCCCGCCTGCGCCTGATCGAGTTCCTGATGGAACATTTCGATCCCGGTCACCACGGTCTTCATCGTTTCTTCGCGCATCCCGATGATTTCGATTTCTTCGCTTTTCTTCAACATGCCGCGTTCGACACGTCCCGTCACCACCGTGCCGCGTCCCTTGATGCTGAACACGTCTTCCACCGGCATCAGGAACGGCTTGTCATATTCGCGCACCGGGGTGGGGATATGGCTGTCGACCGTGCTCATCAGGTTCCAAATGCACTCGTATTCCGGCGCATTCGGGTCTTTGCTCGTGCATTCCAGCGCCTTGAGCGCCGATCCACGCACAATCGGCACATCCTTGAACCCGTAGCTGTCCAGCAGTTCATGCAGTTCCAGCTCGACCAGTTCCAGCAGTTCCTCGTCTTCCATCATGTCGACTTTGTTGAGGAACACCACCATCGCCGGTACTTCCACCTGCCCCGCCAACAGCACGTGTTCACGTGTCTGCGGCATCGGACCATCCGGAGCGGCGACCACCAGGATCGCGCCGTCCATCTGCGCTGCTCCCGTGATCATGTTCTTGATGTAGTCACGGTGGCCGGGGCAGTCGACGTGCGCATAATGCCGCGATTCCGTCTGGTATTCCACGTGCGCAATCGCAATCGTGATGCCACGCGCTTTTTCTTCCGGCGCGTTGTCGATCGAGTCGAAGGCGCGGAAATCCGCCCAGCCCTTCAACGCCAACGTCTTGGTGATCGCTGCCGTTAAGGTCGTTTTACCGTGATCAATGTGTCCGATTGTCCCCACGTTGACATGGGGTTTCGTGCGCTCAAATTTACCCTTCGCCATACCTTGTTTGGTCCTCCAGAAATGTATCGGTCAGGGATGCAGCAGCATATGATTCTGTCATTAATTTGATTCAGAAATCAAAGCCTACAATGAGACTTGAACTCATGACCTCTCCCTTACCAAGGGAGTGCTCTACCAACTGAGCTATGTAGGCATACTGCTCGCAAGCAACAGCTTGCAGTGGGCCGGGTAGGACTCGAACCTACGAAGGCGTCCGCCAGAGGATTTACAGTCCTCCCCCTTTGCCGCTCGGGACACCGACCCATAGATTAGTAATGTGCTAAGCCGACGATGGGAATTGAACCCATAACCTAACGCTTACAAGGCGCTTGCTCTACCTTTGAGCTACGTCGGCACTGTGTTGCATTGTACCACGTACCTCAGGCAGTCTCAAGGGTAATTCTCTCCGCCAGTGCGCAAAATTGTAGCCGAGCGAGATCGGTTTGTCAATGGTAGGTACAGTCAGATAAAAACAGCAGCGATTTGTCAACGCTCCTTGCCGGAGAGAGGCAGCAAAACTAAAATTTGCGCCTGCCATGTCTTAAACTTCCCCACGAGAGGCAGCGTCCGCGTCCGGTGGCGCGCCGCGATCTGTTCCTCGAACTGCTCACGGTCCGGTGGAGTCAGGATCGGAACCAGCAGCAAAAACAACAGCAGCCCATAACGTTCAAGTGAGTGCCATTCGGCAAACAGAACCGGCAGCGAAGCGATCCCGATGGCGAGATAGATCAACACATGCCACCACGAGCTTTTGCGTAAAAGAACTAACAGCACCGCATAACTATAGGGATTGATATAGGGTGTCCACACCAATCCCAACAACACCGCCAGCGTGCGCCATTCGGTCCAGCGGCGCAGCATCAGCAGCAAAATCAGCAGCGAGACCCCTACCGCAGGCAGGAAGCCCCACGCGCCAAAAACCGAAAATGGGTACTTCCCTCCAGCAAAAGAGACCTCTATTTGCTCTTTAGTCCCACGCACCATGTCAAAATACTGAGGCAGTTTGTCCGCCATCCAGGCCAGCCAGCCAGGAAAAAGCGTATTTGATACGGCAAAAATCACCACAACCGTCGCCAGCGCTTCCCAGTCGCGCTCCCACAAAATGCGCACACCTTCCAGCAGAAACAACAGCGGCAGCACCTGTGGTTTGACGGCAATCAGCATAATGCTCATTCCCAACCGCCAGCCTCGCACGCCACGAATGATCAACCACAGCCCCACACCACTCACCAGAAAATCAAGGTTGCCGGAGGCCCACGACAAAATAAACAGGGGATGCAGAATCAGAATCAGCGCCAAAGGTTTGCCGCTGTCAATAATGATCACAATCCAGGCGGCGACCATCAGCGCCACGATCAGCCGCGTAGTCGCATAGGCCAGCACGCCAAAATAAAATACCGTCCAGGGCGCATAGGGCAAAAACACATAATCATCGTGATAAAGGGCCAGGTCGGGGTCCATACTCAAGTCTTCAGAATACGGCGACTCAAGTTGGGTCTGGTAACGAAGAAACTGAGCCGTTGTCACCCAGTCAAGATGGTTGATCGGGCGCAGCCCAACATAGGCCAACATCAGACTGAAAACAAAAACTATTGCCAATACCACAATATAGAGTGGACTCTGAGGTCGGGCAAAACGAGATACCTGATGTTCAGACAATTCCGGGTACTCCAAAAATGGTACAATAGAGACGGTGTGCCTAATCTTAACCGAGGTTGGTTCGGCAAGACAACCAGCCTAAATCTATCTCGTTTTAGTCAGCGGTCCGGAGTATTTATGTGTGGAATTTTCGGTTTTGTCGCGACAACCCCCTCTTTGATTACACGCCCTGACCTGGGACATTTGATTCCTAAGCTGCTGCTGCTCTCCGAGTCGCGTGGCAAAGACGCGGCGGGGGTAGCGTTGATTGAACCGCACCGTCTGACGATTCTTAAACGGCCTCTTCGCGCCAAAGCCATGATCGCTCGACCCGACTACCAACGCCTGCTGCGCGAGTTTGTCAACCGCAAAGTGGCCGGAGAAACTATCGGTTTTATGGGCCACGCGCGTATGGTCACAAATGGGACCGAGCAGGATCACGCCAATAACCAGCCCGTCCTCAAACACGAGATGATCTGCTTACATAATGGGATTATTGTGAACGATGCGGCGCTATGGAATGACATCCCGACTATTCAGCGAGCGTATGAAGTCGATACTGAAGCTTTCTTGAGCCTGGTCCAGCAGGGACGGGATCGGGGCCTGCTGCACGCTTTTACGAACGCTTTTAACCGGCTGCAAGGCGCGAATACTGTCGCGCTGCTGTCCGCCGATCATGATGCGATTCTGCTCACTAGCAGCAACGGCTCACTTTATTTCAGCTTGAGCGCTTCCGGCCACGAACTCGCGTTCGCGTCAGAAAAATACATTCTAGAACAGTTCCTTCGCCATCCGAAAATCCAGGCGATATTTGCAGGGCAGGCGATCCAGCAGATTCTTGCGCCGCAAGCCTATGCCTTCACGCTGAGCGATCTGACGCCCATTTCATTCGATCTGAACCATCCACCACACAACGTTTCGTTGGCAGTCATTCCGCCGCGCGTCATTGAAGATCGTGTGATACAGCATCGCAAACCGGCCCCATCGGAAGCAGCGCCCCGACCAGCTTCGTCCTGGGCAAAAAATGACTTGTTCATGCAGAACGTAAAAACCGCCGTCGGACGGCTGCGCCGTTGTTCCCGGTGCCTGCTGCCCGAATCGTTCCCCTTCATCCGGTATGATGAGCAGGGTGTGTGTAACTACTGCCGAAATTATAATCCGCTGGCTGCGCGCGGCAGAGATACGCTCGAAAAGTTGGTGGCTCCTCACCGGAGCAGTTCCGGCTGTCCCGACTGTCTGGTCCCAATCAGCGGAGGACGAGATAGTTCGTATGGTCTGCACTATGTCAAACAAGAGTTAGGGCTAAATCCGGTCGCTTACACCTATGACTGGGGAATGGTAACGGACCTGGCCCGACGCAACATTTCGCGGATGTGCGGAGCATTGGGAATCGAACATATTTTAGTCTCGGCGGATATTCGTAAAAAGCTTGATAACATCCGGAAAAATGTGGCTGCCTGGCTGAAAAAACCAGACCTCGGCACAGTGCCATTATTCATGGCGGGTGACAAACAGTTCTTTTATTATGCCGCCATGCTCAAGCGTCAGATGAAGCTCAATACGGTGTTCTTTAACTTTAATCCCCTGGAACGCACTGATTTTAAAGTGGGTTTCTGCGGAATTGACGAGAACTATCAGAAAGAAATCTACTATGAACTAACGGGCCTCAACAAAATTCGGCTGGCTTTTTATTATGGGCGGCAGTTTGTGCAGAATCCCGCCTTTTTGAACGCAACACTGTTCGATTCGGCGTTTGCCTTCTTCTCCTACTACCTCATCCCCAAAAGCTATCTGACGCTGTACGACTTCATCTCCTGGAACGAGTCTATCGTCGCAGATGTATTGATTCCTCAATACGACTGGGAAACCTCACCCGATACCCGCACCACCTGGCGGATCGGGGATGGCACGGCGGCATTTTACAACTATATCTATTATGTCATGGCCGGATTCTCTGAGAACGACACCTTACGCAGCAACCAGATTCGAGAGGGGATGCTGCCCCGCGAGAAAGCGCTGGCGCTGGTCGAAGACGAGAACGAGCCGCGTTATGAGGCGATGGCGTGGTACTGCAACCGGATCGGGATCGATCTGGACGAAGCGATTCGCATAATCAATGCCGCGCCTAAACGTTATTCGTTTCCGGGATAAGATGTTTTGATTAGCGTTTGGCGAGTAAGCCTTTAATATTTGGATAAAGGCAGTGCATTAACGCCAAACCCTGTTGCCAGAGCGCATCCGCCGCAGTATTATCTGTACTGGCGCTGGAAAATTCGTACAATGAGAAGCTTCAAGCTGTTTATTGGTTGGCGCAACTTCTGTGCGAGTTCGGCGTAATAAATCACGATTGTTAAAAACTGACCTCATCTCTACTTTCACTGACTGACAGTGGCAATCTGGCCTTGAGATCCAATAACAGGTCTAAGGAGACTCTTTCAATGACGGAAGCATTCATACAAATCAACAATCTCGTCAAAACCTTCGACACTCCCGCCGGACCGCTCAATGTATTGCGCGGCATCAATCTCGAAATCCACAAAGGTGACTTTGTGGCACTCGTCGGCCCTTCGGGCAGCGGCAAAACCACCTTTTTGAACATGCTCACTGCCATTGACTCGCCCACTTCGGGTGAGGTGCTGGTTGGTGGGGTACCGATCACCCAGGTCTCGCAGGGTAAACTCACCAAGTGGCGCGCGCGCAATGTGGGGATCGTGTTCCAGTTCTTCCAACTGCTGCCGACCCTCAATGTTGCCGAAAATGTCATCGCGCCGATGGATTTTGCGAATGTCTGGAAAGCAAAAGAACGCCGTGAGATCGCCCTGAAACTGCTTGATCGTTTTGGTATCAAAGATCAGGCGCAAAAGACACCCGATATGCTCTCTGGCGGCCAACAGCAGCGTGTGGCGATTGCCCGCGCTCTGGCGAACAATCCGCCACTGGTCGTGGGCGATGAACCGACCGGCAACCTGGACCGTATGAGCGCAACGAACGTGTTTGAACTGCTGCAACAGCTTGCCGATCGTGGTACGACGGTGATCATTGTCACCCACGACCGCGAACTGGTGCGCAGCGTTCCCAAACTGCTCGAACTGCGCGATGGTACGATTGGAGAAACTACCCTCGAAGCCGCTGCACGCCGCCGCACGCAAGAACTGCGCGCATCCAAGACGCGGACTGCGACCCAGGGTTAAGAGATAGGACCTGTTCAGAACCATGTTTAAGACGCGCGGACGAAAAATTCTTCGTGATGTTCTCTCCCGCCGGGGACGTACTGCCCTGGTGGCCTTGAGCATCATGATCGGTGTTTTTGGGGCGGTAGCCTTGATCTCGGTCAACGACCTAGTGATCAAGCAAATCAAAGAAGACATCGAACCCGAAGAAATCGCCATGACCCGCCTGTTTGTCACAGTTCCGTCAGCAGGCACCGAGGTAGATAATGAAACCTACCTCACTATGATGAAGAATATGCCCGGTGTAACAGAAGCCGAAGGCCAGGTATTGGCCCCGGTATTCTGGAAAAAGACCGACGAAGCCCGTTTTCGTGAAGGCGACATCATGGCCTTTACCGAGCCGTTTGGTGAGATCAAGCTCGAACCGATGCGCCTGGTGAAAGGTGAATGGCCGCAGACCGGCCAGAACCAGATCGCCATCGAAAAACGCATGGCGGATGAATATGGTCTTAAGGTTGGCGACAAAGTTCTGTTCCGCCCGCTGGGGCAAGACGCCGAAGCCCCTGAATGGATCGTCAGTGGATTAGTGTTCCATCCCTATTGGGTAGGCGACGATGATAACGCCCCTGAACAGCGCGTCTACGCCAACTATGAGGATGCACAGCAGATCGCCGGTTTCTCTGGGCTGACCTCTTTTTACCTGCGTTATATTGACGTCAATGCGGCTGAAATGCAGGTCGAGTCGCTCAAACAGGCGGTGGCCGACCAGACCAACTATATCCCGCAGGGATGGTGGCTTGATGATCCTGAGAATTATTTCCTGATCGACGAAGTAAAACAGGTCACGAATGTTCTCAATATGCTGGCGGTGGTCGCCCTGGTCGTATCGGGCTTCCTGGTCACGAATGTGATTAACACCATCGTGGTTGAGCAAAAACGCCAGATCGGGATCATGAAATCAGTCGGCGCATCACGGTGGGACAGCTTTATCATTTACGCTGGTATCGCTGCGCTGTACGGGATTATCGGCACGATCCCGGGTGTCATCCTGGGCGTTATCGTTGGCTCACAGATGGCAATTGCATTAGCCCCACTGGCCTCTACGTTGATCGAAGGGTTCAACATTTCGAGCCTGGGGGTACTCGTCGGGGTGGTGATGGGGATTATGGTCCCCCTGATCGCAGCCATCATCCCGGTGTTCAATGGCACGCGCGTTACTATTCGTGAAGCCATGACCGACCTGGGCATCTCTGCCAAGTGGGGATCAGGCCCAACTGCGCGTTTGATCAAAGGACTGCCCTTCCCGATCACGGTGCGTCAGGCATTGAGCAATGTGGTTCAGAAAAAAGGTCGTCTCGTCTTGACCGGGATCACGCTTACCCTGGCAGTGGCTGCTTTCATGGGTGTGTTTGCGGTCTTTAGCAGCGTCACCAATGAGATCGATAAACTCTACAACACCTTCAATTATGACATCCTGATCATTCCCACCGAAGGTCAGGACTACGCGCAGGTAAAAGACTTGGTGCTGGGTGTTGAGGGAACAAAAGACCTCACAGCAGGGGTCGGCTTTGGGGTTGAGATTCTGGACCTGAGTGGATCGCCCATTATCATCGGCTCTACCGGCTCTAACGAACTGGAAGCCTTTGGTTATGATCCCGCCAGCGATATTTTCGAAATCACCTACGATTCGGGCAGCGGTTGGGACGATGATCCCGCCCGCGCGGGACTGGTCTTGACCAGCAAAGCCGCCGAAGGTTTGAACAAGTCGGTGGGCGACCGGATCATCATTTCAGCGGGTGGGCGATCAGCGGCCTACGAGATCATTGGTTTGATGTCGTATCCGGCAGAATTTGCCTTGATGAAATGGCAAGATCTGGCGCAGTTGGCCGGGTTTGTCACCAACGACAACGGCACGCCGAACGATTTTACCGACGATGTGCCGCTGCCCAATGTGTTCTTTGTCCAGCTCGACCAGGAAGGCCAATCGGCGACCGCCGTCAGCGACCAGGTCGATCTGATCTCTGAACAACTGGTGCAAAGCGGGATCATGGCCGAATTCGTCAACCAGGTCCAAGACAAAGAAGAAGCCATCGATGGAATCATGACGTTTAACATGATCTTCCAACTCACCTCCGGGGTGATGGCGGCAGTAGGCGCGATTGGCCTGCTGGCGACTCTTTCGATGGCCGTCTTTGAACGCCAAAAAGAAATCGGCGTCATGCGATCTATTGGCGCGCGATCTTCCGTGATCATCTCACAGTTTGAGATCGAAGGTATTTTGATCGGCTTTATGGCATGGTTAGCTGCCGTTCCATTAAGCTATCTACTGGCTGTTACCTTGATGGGTGCCTTGGAGTTCGATGATTTCATCCAATTCTCGTATCCCATCTCGGTCCTTTTGCTCGGCCTGGGCGGAATGATGGTCATTGCCATCGCTGCCAGCCTGTGGCCGTCGTTAGCTGCTGCTCGCAAAACCGTTTCAGAAATTCTGCGCTATCAATAATCAGGCGCCTGGAGAAAAAGCATCATGAGCAATTCAAACAACAACTCGATCATCTCTCTGAATGGTGTTGAGAAAATCTACAAGACCAAAGCGGGTCCACTTCGCGTTCTCAAGGGAGTCAATCTTGAGATTAAGGCGGGCGAGTTCGTGGCGATTGTCGGGCCTTCGGGCAGCGGCAAAAGCACGCTGATCAACATGATCACCGGCATTGACCGGCCTACTTCCGGCGAAGTCCATGTGGCCGGAGAACGTTTGACGAATATGAGCGAAAACCAGGTTGCCAAGTGGCGCGGGCGTAATGTGGGGGTGGTATTCCAGTTCTTCCAACTGCTGCCCACCCTGACCGTGATCGAAAACGTGATGATGCCGATGCACTATACCGGCACTTATAAAGGCAAACGCAAAGAACGTGCCATGGAATTGTTGGAACTGGTTGATCTGCCCGATGTTGCCAACAAATACCCCAGCCAAATTTCGGGCGGCCAGCAGCAGCGCGCCGCGATTGCGCGCGCCCTGGCTAACGATCCGAAGTTGATTGTGGGTGACGAACCGACAGGCAACCTCGATGTGATCTCGGCGGGCCTGATGTTCGCGCTGTTTGAAGACCTGGTGGCCGAAGGCAAAACCATTGTTATGGTCACACATGACCGCGACCTGGCCGGGCAGATTCCGCGCGTCGAAGAAGTGCGCGATGGTCAGCTTGTCGCCAAAGAAGAAATCGACCAGCGGTTGGTAGCCGGAGCCGGCGCGTAAATCTACCGTTTATCATCAGCCAGCGAGGAATAACCTCGCTGGCCTTCGTTTGGTGAGTGTAGCGGAATAGCTAGAGGTGCGGTGAGATGCAAATCAAGACTTATGACAAACAAGGCGCGGCGGTTTTTGAATTGGCAGGGCGCATTGACAGTGCCGGGGCAGTCGAACTCGACCAGGCGCTGCACGCAGGCAGCGCCGAGGGAAAACACAAAGTCATTCTGGATATGGGCGGGGTGAGTTATATCAACAGCGCCGGGCTGCGCACGCTGGCCGATATTCTTACGCGCAATCAAGCGAACGGCGGCGGTTTACGGCTGGTTGGCCTGAACCCTAAGGTAGAGCGCGTGTTTAAAATTATCGGCTTCGATAAATTTTTCGAAGCTTACGGCAGCGTTGATGCCGCCCTGACTAACTTCTAAAAACGTCAAGGCTCACAGATCTAATTTCTACAACGGCAAAATGCACAGCAGGAGCCGGGCGCTGCTTCAGCGTCCATCAGTCTCCTGCTGTTTGATTTGGCGTGGGGATCATTCGGCGATCAGAGCAGCGGCTAACTGCTTGAATTTTTCGGTGATCGGATGAAGCGGATAACGCAGCACAAAAATGCCCTCGCTTGCGAGGATCATCATCTCATCAGAATGGGGCAAAACGGCCACAACCGGCACATTGTAGGTCTGCTCCACACGTTTTTTCACTTCATCTTCGGTAAAGATCGGCGGCACTTTGTTCACCACCATCACCAGCCGGGGAACATCCAGCTTACGAGCGACTTCGACCGTCACGCCGGTTCCCTGAAAGTCTTGCGAATCGGGACGCATCACAATCGCTAAAGCGTCTGAAATGGCGATAGAGAGCAGGGTCTCTTCGTTCAACCCCGGATGGGTATCAATCATCAAAATATCGAGGTTAAGCTGCTCGACCAGATCGTGGAAGCCGTCGTTCAACAACCCTACGTCGTAACCTTCGCGGACCACGCGCGCGATTTCGCCCGCCTTGATACTGGAAGGAATCAGGAAAATCTTGCCTGAAATAGGCACTCCCAGCGTTTCCGTGATGTCGTAGGCCGTCTCACGAATATCACACTTGCCCCACAGATAGTCATTGAGCGCCCATTTCATATTATCGGGATTAAACCCGAACAAGACATGAATCCCTGGGGATTGGATGTCGGTATCGACGACACCTACTCGCTTACCCTGGGCCGCCAACAAAGTGGCCACGTTGGCGGTGGTATTCGATTTGCCTGTTCCGCCGCGAAACGAATGTACAGAAATGATTTTGTACATGCACTCTCTCCAGTGGTCGTTATGTGTGGTTGCGCAGTATAAGCCCGTATGCAAATTGTCGCCAGTCTTACGCCGAGACAACCATATTTTACATCATCGGTCAACGAGCATCCCAAACAATGCCGCATTTGGTGTATATTTAGGGAGGGGAGCAAAGTACACTATTTTGGCGCAACACTCTTTGCCATCTGCCTACGACTTAATACACAAGGATGCATCTTATGGCTTCAAACGGCAGTGATGAATCCCTGGCGAAGCAGGCCCAACAGGGAGATCGGGAGGCTTTTCTTGCCCTTTATGAGCGGTATATAGACAAAGTGTACAACCGGGTCCGAAGCCGGATCCCAACCCAATATGTTGAAGACGTGACACAGGAAGTTTTTATCGCTGTGGTCCGTTCACTGCCATCTTTTGAACTGCGTTCGCGGTTCAACACCTGGCTTTATACGATTGTCAGCCGCCAAATCGCCGACTTTTATCGCCAGCAATCGCGGTACAGCGATGATGCGCCGGTGAGCCTGGACGATGCCGAAAATCTGGCGGTTGATCTGTCGTCGTTTAATGACGACGAAATACAGCTAAAAAAAGTCCTCAACGACTTGCCGGAGCATTACCAGGAGGTTATCTTGCTGCGGTTTGCCGATGGACTATCGTTTGCGGAAATAGCGGAACACAGAAACCAATCGCTGGAGGCCGTAAAATCGCTGTATCGCCGCGCGATTCAGGCCGTTCGAGACAAAATTGGTGAGATGTAAACATGAATGATGATACCCGAATAAACAACCAACTGGCAGCATTCACCGACCAACTGTTGGCCGGCCAGGAAACCGCCGAAGCCTCTGCTGAGGTACACGACCTGGCAGAGGTCGTGCGGCGAATTCGAACTGTGATTCCCCCCAACTCGGCAGTTGATCCAGCGTACCGCGCCCAACTGGCTCAACACCTTCAAATGGAGTGGAATCTGCAATATAAACCGAAGGGATCTCGCTGGCAAAACCGCCGCGTTTTGCAGTTAATGGCAGCAGGCATAGCCGTTGCCGTGCTGCTGCTGGTTTTATTGGCCCAGGGCAATGAAGGTGAAGGCGAGGTTCAAGGTACCGCGCTGGGACCGCTGCCCTGGGTGTTGGTAGCAGCACTGGGCGCAGCCGGTGTAGCAGCGCTGATCGTGTGGTAT
>JACRBK010000419.1 GCA_016234525.1 Chloroflexota bacterium | reverse complement strand
GGCTGCCCTGTTGACTGCCGAGAGCGGCCCCGGCGAACATATCGCCACCTGTGCGCGGCGGCTCAATGAGGCGGGTGTACACGGGCTGGTCAAACTGCGCCAGGGAGAGTTAGAAGAACAGATCGCCGCAGAAGTGGCAGCGGGAAGTTATGACTTGATCACCCTGGCCGCAGAAGCACATGGCGACGTGGTGCAGCGTATCCTGCGCCAGTTGGACACGCTGCCGCCTGATCACCGCCAGCCGGTGCTGGTGATCAAACCGCTCACCGAATAACCGTTAAAAAATTGGGGTCTCAGCGGTGTTTATCCGCTTGTTCAATGGGGAGAAGCCTATATGTTTCGTTCACGTCAGATGATGATCCGGTTGTTACTGGTCCTGTTGGTACTCGTTCCCGCGTTGAGTGCCTGCGGCGGAGATGATAAAGATTCAGATAAGACGACGATCACTATCTCCGGGGCGTTTGCGCTTTATCCGTTGGTCGTGCAGTGGACTGAGGAATATCAAAAACTGCATTCCGATGTGCGGTTCGATGTCTCAGCGGGCGGCGCAGGTAAGGGTATGAGTGACGTTCTGGCTGGGGCAGTGGATGTCGCGATGGTGTCACGCGAAGTTCGCGAAGAAGAAGCGGGCAAAGGGGCCTTGCCTTTTGCTGTCGCTAAAGATGCAGTCGTCGGGACGATCAGCGCCGATAACCCGGCCCTGGAACAAATCCTTGCTACTGGGATAACGCCCGAAATGGGTGCTAAAATCTGGCTGACAGGCGAGGTTAAGACCTGGGGCGAACTGCTCGGCACGGACGACACGAGCGAAATCCACGTCTACACCCGCGCTGATGCAGCGGGCGCGGCGGAAGTTTGGGCGATCTATATGGGCGGCAAAGCGCAGGAAGATCTGAAAGGAACTGCCGTGCAGGGCGATCCTGGTCTGGCGGAAGCAGTGCGTAGTGATGCGCTCGGAATTGGCTATAATAACATCGGCTTCGCTTACGACCTGTCGAGCGGGCAGCCGGTAGACGGCTTGCGCGTGATCCCGATTGATCTGAATGGTGACGGGGAAATTTCGGACGATGAGAATTTTTACGCCGATAAAGACAGCATCACCGCTGCGATTGTGGCAGGGCTTTACCCTTCACCACCGGCGCGCGCGCTGTTCCTGGTGACTAAAGGCCAGCCCAACGAGGCAGTCAGCGACTTTTTGCGGTGGACCCTGACGGACGGTCAGCAGTACATCAGCGCGGCAGGCTACGTCCAGCTTCCTGAGGAAGTGCTTCAGGCCAGTCTGGCAGCGGTAGGCGAAAAACAGCCATAAACAAGGTGCTGTGCTTGAATAAAATATCAGGATTGGAAACTATACAACCCGCTGTCGAATCATCAAGAATTCAACGCCGCGCCGCCCGGCAGCAGGGGCAGCGCTGGCGTATTCTACTCGATAAGCTGGCCGGCCAGGGGATGGGCGCCATCACCCTGGCCGCTTGTGCGTTGATCATCATCGTCGGGTATGTGCTGATCACGCGCGCCTGGCCGCTGATCTCCACTCGAACGCCCGGCACACTGATTTTTTCGGATGCATGGCATCCATCGCAGGGTGAATTTGGCTTCTGGGCGTTCATCATGGGCAGTGCCTCGGTCACCTTGCTGGCGATGCTGATCGCGGTTCCGGCGGCGCTGTTCAGCGCGATCTATCTGGCGGAATATTCGCGCGCGCGGGCTGTGCTCAAACCCCTGTTGGATGTGCTGGCAAGCATCCCCTCGGTGATCTACGGCTTGTGGGGCGTGCTGTTTGTTGTTCCCCTGGTGCGCGATCACGTCTCGCCCTGGGCTGATCGGTTTCTGGGCGACGCTATCCCCTTTTTCGCCAATCACAACCCGACCGGTTATGGGCTGCTGTCGGGAAGTTTTGTGTTGGCGATCATGGTATTCCCGATCATTGTCTCGGTGACGGATGAAGTGTTGCGCAGTGTCCCGCAGGGGATGCGCGAAGCTTCGTTGGCGCTGGGCGCAACGGAATGGGAAACCACGAAGTTGGTGGTCGTTCGCAAAGCGCTGCCGGGCATTATCGCGGCGACGGTGTTAGGTTTTTCGCGCGCATTTGGCGAAACATTGGCCGTTTTGATGGTCGCCGGAAATGTGGTCCAGGTTCCCCGGTCGCTGTTCGATGCGGTCTACACGCTGCCCGCGCTGATCGCCAATAACTATGGGGAAATGATGTCGATTCCCATGTATGACGCGGCGTTGATGGCAGCGGCGTTGATCTTGCTGGTCGTGGTGCTGGTCTTTAACATCATGGCGCGGCTGATCCTGATCCATTTGAGCCAGGAGTCGAAAGCATGAGCCGTTCGCAGCGCCGCAAGCTGGAAGAACGCTTTTTTAAGGCCGTGATGCGCGTGTCGCTCTTTGGCGCCCTGCTGATTCTGAGCCTGATTGTGTTCACGGTGGTGCAAAAAGGTTTTAGAGCGCTGAGTTGGAACATGCTTACCCAGCCTTCACAGGGGGGATATTATCTCGGCGGGGACGAGGGTGGTATTCTGAACGCGATCCTTGGATCACTGTATCTCGCGGCGGGAGCCACTGGGATCGCGCTGGCGATTGGGCTGCCGGTGGTGTTTTATCTCCACGCCTATTTGGGTCGATCTCCGCTGGCGAATACCACCCGGTTAGTATTCGATGTGCTGTGGGGTATCCCCAGCATTGTCTATGGCGCGTTTGCGTTTCTGTTGATGCTGGAAATCGGGATGCGCGCTTCGCTGTTGGCAGGGATGCTCACCCTGGCCCTGGTCGAACTGCCGATCCTGGTGCGGGCGATGGATGAAGTCATGCGCCTGATCCCGCCCGACCTCGCCGAATCAACCTATTCGTTAGGCACCACCCGCCTGGAACTGACGCGTATACTGCTGCGGCAAACGCTGCCAGGATTGGCGACGGCGATTCTGCTGGCGTTCGGTCGCGGGATCGGAGACGCAGCGGCGGTGTTGTTCACGGCAGGCTATACCGACGCGATGCCGACTTCGCTTTCGCGCCCGACGGCGTCACTGCCGCTGGCGATCTTTTTCCAGCTTAGTTCACCGTTCCCCTCGGTACAGGCGCGGGCTTATGCCTCGGCGCTGGTGCTCACGGTGATGATCCTGACGATCAGCCTGCTGGCGCGCCTGTCGCTGCGCCAATTCAGCAAACACGTTATAAGGTAACAAATCATGGATTCTGTGGTTTCTCAGCTTTCGATTCAAGATCTCAACGTGTGGTACGGCGGCCAGCACGCGCTTAAAAATATCACTCTGGAAATTCCGCGCCACGAGATCACCGCGATTATTGGGCCGTCGGGCTGCGGCAAAACCACACTGCTCAAAAGCCTGAACCGGCTGATCGAACTCAACCCGCACACTCGCGTGACGGGGCAGGTGTTGTTAGACGGCGAAAATATCTACGCGCCCGGTGTAGACGTGACTCAAATTCGGGCGCGGGTGGGGCTGTTGGCGCAAAAACCCTTCCCGCTGCCGATGTCGATCTATGATAATGTGGCGTATGGTCCCCGGATTCATGGGCTTAAAAATGGGCGTATGGATGATCTGGTGCAGCATTACCTGGAAGCCGTCGAACTGTGGGATGAGGTGAAAGATCGCCTCAAGTCACCGGCGACCGGGCTTTCGGTGGGGCAGCAGCAGCGGTTGTGTCTGGCACGCGCCCTGGCGGTCAAACCAGAAATTTTGCTGTGTGACGAATCAACCTCGGCGCTTGACCCGATCTCTGCCCGCGCGGTGGAGCGGCTGTTGAGTTCGCTCAAAAATGAATATACCGTGGTGATGGTGACACACGCGCTCCGTCAGGCCCACCGCATGGCCGACCATGTGATCTTTTTGTGGTTAGGAGAACTGGTCGAACAAGGCCCCGCTGAGCAGATTTTTGAGCATCCCGCCGAGGCGCGCACGCAGGCCTATTTGAGCGGCGAGATCGGGTAGGTCCCCCTATAAATCAAACAGGGCGCTGCATTCACCGCGCCCTAAAAAATCCATTTTGCGATTGTCTCTCTTAAAAAGCGGATCGTTGGTTCCAGCGGCGATCTAGATAACCGCCAACCATTTCCGTCATTAAGTCTACTTCGACTAAGAAGGAATCGTGGCCGAAGGGGGCGTGAACATGCTGGTATTCCACCTCGCGCCCTGTTTCTTGCAGCGCCTGCACCAGTTCCAGCCCTTGCTCAGCGGGATACAGCCAGTCACTCGAAAAAGTCGCCACCAGGAAATGCGCCTGAATGCGCGCCACTGCCGCGTGCAGCGTTCCGTAATCCGCGCCAATGTCAAAATAATCTATCGCTTTGGTGATGTACAGGTAGCTGTTCGCGTCGAAACGTTCAACGAACTTCTGGCCCTGGTGTGATAGATAACTCTCAACAGCGAACTCTGGCTCGGCAAAGGTATAGGGCAGCGTGGCATGATTCTGCAACGCGCGCCCGAACTTACGATCCATCGAGGCGTCGCTCATATAGGTGATATGGGCCATCATACGCGCGACTGCCAACCCGCCCGCCGGGATCGGCCCGCCGTAATAATTGCCGTGATTCCAGTTGGGATCGGCGTAAATCGCCTGCCGCCCGGCTTCGTTAAAGGCGATTTGCTGCGTGGATGAGCGGGAGGTGCTGGCGAGAAAAACCACGTTTTCGACGCGATCTGGGTAATCCACCGCCCACTGAAGCGCCTGCATCGCGCCCATGCTGGCCCCGGCAGTGGCAAATACTTTGTTGATGCCCAAATAATCTAACAAAAACCGCTCGGCCTGCACCATATCAGCGACCGTGACCATCGGGAAACGAAGCCCATAGGGTTTGCCATCGGGAGCTAATGACGAAGGGCCGGTGCTGCCCTGACAGCCGCCGATGACGTTAGTACAGATAACAAAAAAGTGGTCGGTATCGAACATCTTGCCCGGTCCCACTGCGTCATCCCACCAGCCCGGTTTCGCGTCGGGATCAGGGGAATGGTACCCCGCCACATGGGCATCGCCTGACAGGGCATGGCAGATCAAGATAACGTTTGAACGCTCGGTGTTGAGCGTTCCATAGGTTTCATAGGCCAGGGTGAAGGGGGATAACGTCGCGCCGCTGCGCAGATGAAGGGTTTCATCAAAGTGGGCGTATTGTCGCTGCACAATCCCGACCGAGCCGGGACGATCCTGACGGCGCAGCACGCGAGGCCGCCAGGACGTAGTAGTATTAGGGGTCGCAGTCGTTTTTAATTGGATCATGGCACACTCCTCACTCGTTCTCATCAGTCGTCGGGCCGCTCGCTCCCTTTTCCCAGTGCACAGGGCAGGTGAGCGAGCGGTCAGGGGTCCAGGGTCTTACACGGCGAAAGTCTTGACACCTTGCGCAACGGCAAGGGCCTGATCCAGGTCTCCCAGGATATCGTTAATGTCTTCGATACCCACCGCCAGACGCACATAATCGTCGGTGACGCCGGAGGAGACCTGTTCTTCTGGACTCAACTGTTGGTGAGTCGTGGTGGAAGGGTGAATCGCCAGCGAGCGCGCATCGCCTACGTTCGCCAGATGAGAGAAGAGATGCAGATTATCAATAAACTTCCGGCCTGCTGGTTTGCCGCCCTTGATCCCAAAACCCAGGACCGCGCCCGCCCCTTTAGGCAGGTATTTTTTGCCCAACGCATAACTTTCGTGGCTGGGCAGGCCCGGATAATTCACCCACACGACTGCCGGGTGTTTTTCAAGGTATTCAGCGACAGCCAGCGCGTTTTCCACATGACGCTGCACGCGCAGGGCCAGGGTTTCGAGGCCGATGATATTCAAGAAACTGTTAAACGGAGCCTGGCAGCCGCCGAGGTCGCGCAGGCCGACGACACGCGCCCGCCCAATAAAAGCCGCCGCGCCCAACACGTCCGCCAGTACCGCGCCATGATAAGCCGGTTCCGGTTCGATCAAACCGGAATGGCGACCACTGGCTTTCCAGTCAAACTGCCCGCCATCCACGATCACACCGCCGATGCTCAGGCCGTGTCCGCCGATCCACTTGGTGGTGGAGTGAACCACAATATCCACCCCGAACTCAAACGGGCGGCACAGGTAGGGCGTCGCAAACGTGTTATCGCACACTACCGGCAGGCCGTGCGCGTGCGCCACTGCCGCGATCCCTTCAAAGTCGGGGATAGTCAGCTTGGGGTTGCCAATGGTTTCCAGGTAGATCAACCGGGTTCGTTCGTTGATCAACGCCTCATACGCGGCAGGATCGTTGGATTCGACAAAATGAGTTTTAATGCCCAGGCGTCTCAGGCTTTGTGAAAACAGGGTATATGTTCCGCCATACAGGGCGCTCGCGGAGATAATTTCATCGCCCGTATTGCACAGGGTGAGTACAGTCAGCGTCTCGGCAAATTGGCCGGAAGCCGTCGCTATCGCCCCGATTCCACCCTCGAGCGCGGTGATCCGCTTCTCAAAAACATCATTGGTGGGGTTCATGATGCGGGTGTAGATGTTGCCCGGTTCTTGTAAGGCGAACAGCGCCGCCGCATGATCGGTATCGCGGAACTGGTAAGATGTGGTTTGATAGAGTGGAACCGCACGCGCGCCTGTCGTGGGGTCCGGCGAGTATCCGGCGTGTAACGCCAGGGTGTTGAACTGCTGGGCGCGTTCTTTCTTGCCGTTAGTGTTCGACATTCTTGGTTTCTCCTACGCATGATATGAACGATGAAACATCATGTGCGCAGCAGCCACCCTTCCCTCGCTCCTACTAAGGACAACAAAAAATCCTTCTCGGAGTGAGAAGGATTTGGCATAGTCGTAGAATAACGCTTGACAAATTCCCTCTCATCTTCCAGAAAAAACACACACTCTGCCGGAATTGGCACCGTTATTGTTTTCACAATCGGTTGCCGAGGCTTCAAAGGGCCGGTCCCTCCGCCTCTCTGGATAAGGGGGTATTGCTGCTATTCACTTGTTAATGGTGTAGAGGTTATCATGAGACGCCGGGTTTGTCAACCTATTTTACAGAAGACGCTTGTACTTATTATACAAGCCCCAGTTCGTGCCGCGCCGACGCCTCGTCGACCAGCGCCGCCGGGCCGCCCAACTTGCCCCGTACCACCTCAAACCCCAGGGCCTCGATACGTGATACCACTGTGTTTTCGTGATCCTGGTGGGTCAGCAATACCGTCGTGGGGCCAGTATCGGTGGAAAAATAGACCGGGACTCCCTCGGTACGCAGATCATTACACAGCCGGAACAGGCTAATATTCTCCGGCTCCCAGGCGAAAATTTTGTTCTCGCGGCTGCCGCTCATCGTCACGCCGTGAAGCTGGATGCTGTCCAGTTCGGCTAACTGGCCGACGATGCGCCAGTCTTTACGCTGGATAGCAGAAATACATTCGATAATTTCCTCGCGGCGGTTGAGCATCCAGGGCTTAAAAAACTTACTGTTAGGCGCGTCGTCGTGGGCGGTTTCCGTCTTGAGCGACAACCGCGAATCGAGCGGCACAGTGATCACACTCAGATCGTCGAACTGGTGAGCGGTATCCAGGCGCAGCGCGAAACTATCTTCGTGCGCAATGCCCGGATAAGACAACCACAGAGCGATCCCTCCTGCCGCGCTGCGACAGCCGGACCCCGCTAGCAAGCGTGACATGGTGGTGACAAAACGGGTATTATGCGCGGCTTCGTCGCCAAACAGGGCCGCTGTCGCTGCCATCGCCAGCGCCGCCGAGGCTGAAGCGCTGGTTCCCAATCCTTTGCCGGTTTTGCTGGCGCGCACCACATTTTTAGACCAGACACGCGCGCGGCTGCTGACTCCGGCTAACTTCCGCAGCACATCCAGGCTGTGCTGGACGCGCTCAAATTCGCGCCCCTGAGCGGTTGTGCTATTGATCGTGACTTCGTCAGCGGCCAATACGGGATCAAACTCCACCCGTGTGAGCGAATACGCCGCGTCATTGTTCAGCGAAATGCTGGGTAAATAGGCGATACGCCAGTTCCAATCGGTCATGCCGTGATATTTAAGAATCCCCTGGATCGGGTAGGCTTTGGCCGATGCGCTGCCCGCCGCACGCCCCTGCCCACGCAGATCGGGGTAATCCTCAACGGTATACCCATAATGCGCCAGCGCTTCCAGAATCTCGCGGTGGGCGGCCTGCATCGGGAGAACAGTATCGAGATAGTTTTTGGGAACAGCCGTAGACATGCTTACCTGATTTCCTGATGGGTGGGTTATTCAAAAAACAGCCGGGTTCCGATCCCGTCACCGGACAGCGCCCGGTAGGTGTTTCCGGCTAACAAGGCATTGTAAATAATACACATCAGCGGGCGTTTTTGGACGGCGTGAATTTCTTCGATCTTGCCGCGCATACCACCCGTGACATCCACCGAACGCGAATCGGTGAGCGACTCTAACACGCGCTGATAATTTTGATCGTCCACGCGGGCAATTTGTTCGGCGGCGGGATCGGTCTGTGGATCGCGGGTGAATATACCGTTTACGTTGGTGCCGAACAGCAAATCGCCGGTTCCGAGCCGCTCACCGAGAAACATACTCATCTGGTCACCGGAGAGAATACGGTAGGTATGTGAATGATCAAACACCGCATCCCCCCACAAAAACGGGATCAGGCCGTTGTCCAGTGCATGAATGATAGGCGCTAAATCACTCTCGGTGATGCGCCCCTGGTCAGTGAAAAAAATGGATGATGGCGCAATCGGAAAAAACGGCACATCCTGATCTAAAAATCGCTGCGCGATCTGGTGGCCCATGCCGTGCATGTTGGTCGTGGTTCGCAAAAATCCGAGTGGGTCTTTCTCTGGCGTAGGGGCATTTACTCGATAGCGCGAGGCTAATGGATGCCCGAACGATCCGCCCCCGGTCAAAAAAACCAGCACCTGACTGGGGTTTTCCGCTCGCCAGCGCCGGATGTCCGTGATCGCCGCGTCCAGCGCGGTATCATTCAATTCCGAATCGCCGTGTTTATGGGTGAGAACACTCCCCCCAATTTTGAGAATCTTGACCTGTGTCACGCTGCGCCCGCCTTTGTTATCCAACCGACAGATAGTATACGGCGGGCGCAGCTAATCGCAAGATTAATCTTGAGGAACAATCTCGTAAGCCTGATCATCTAAAAGGAAGATCACATGATCACCGAGCGCCAAATACTCTGCTATGCGCTCATCCTGGTCGAGCAGTTCGAAATACTCATCACTGAGAAATTCGATCCGGCGTGGTGTCATCTCGTCTGGGTCATAGGTGGTATCGATCCATACACCGTCGCGCCAGACAAACGTCCGATCTCCGGCAGAGCGTACTGTGCTGGCGGGAACACCTCCGGCGGGGTCAAGTGCCACAGGTGACGGCGTGGAGGGGGGCAGTGTCAACTGTGGTCCAGCCGCCAGCGTACCTGCCCTCGTGGGAGTCATGGGTGCGGGCGTCCCAAAGTGGGCAGAGAGTGTGGCACTCTGCGCGGGCGAAGCAGTCGGAGGGGGGGTGGACACCAGATAAACGGTATTCGGAGCCATCGTCGGAGCCAGCGCCACCTGTGACATCCCACCCGCCTGCTGCGCCGCATTCACGGCGGAGGCTCCGCTGGGAGTAAGCGCCAGCGCTACAGCGGTAGGCTGCATCATCGCCGAAGCTTGCGCGACATCCTGCTGGGTGAAAATATCCTGCTCGGTGATAATAAACGAGGTATACGGGGTGATGATCCCATAACGAATGCTCAGCCGCACGATGCTGTCCACCAGTTCAGGGCTTTCGCCTTGCAGCCGGATCATATTGAGCAGTTCCCCGATCCGGCGAGTAGCCCACAGGCGCGGGATCAAGACATCACCCCCGGCGTTGCTGCGCCAAGACAGGTTTTCATAGGTGAATCCCTGGCTTTCATCTTCGAGCTTGCCGCTCAGCCGTAATGTAACGTTCTCTTCTTCGCGCCGATACCGGCCTGTCACCATCAACTGCGATCCGATAAACAGGTCGGGCAGTTGATCGAGCGGCGGATACACATCGTAGACCATCACACCGTCAAATTCGAGGTTCAGATCGGTCAGCACCGGGGCGCTGATTTTACGATACAGGGTGCTGACCGACTCATTGATGTCTTCACCGGGGCGCACATAAGCCGATGCACCGTGAAACTGCTGGCTGATTTCATCCAGCAGGAAGGTGTTTACATCGTCGCCCACGCCGAAGGTGAAGAAGCGCACATTATCGGCGGCGCGCGCCGAAACGTTATCCAAAATCGCGGGCAGGTCTACGATTCCTTCGGTGGGCAGGCCATCGGTCAAAAACAGGATCACGACCTGATGTTCTTTATCGTTCATCTCAAGCGCGGTGCGCAGCGCCTCATCGATATTCGTGCCGCCTTCGGCTATCAGGGTATCGAGCCACTGGCTGGCTTCCTGGCTCTCGCTGGAATCTTGTAAGCGAGTGGCGAAAGGTTTGATCCCGGTGCTGAACACGACCACGTTAAAACGATCCGCCGGGTTGAGATTTTCCAGCACGAACTGGGCTGCATCGCGGGCCTGTTCCCATTTCACCCCGTCCATCGATCCTGATTGGTCCAGCACCACGATCACATCTTTGGCGATCACGCGCGATTCGTCCACCTGCACGGGCGGGGCGATCAGCGCCATGAAAAATCCATCCTCTGTTGCGCTTTCACGGTAGGTCAGAAAATTGAGGTTTACTTCATCCGACGCCAGCCCATAATACAGGCTGAAATCGTTGGTTTCGTGGGTGTTCGTGGTTTCGAACCCAGCGACAAATTCTTTATCACCCCGGCGATCTACTGCCACATTGTGCGTCGGGGAATAGACGCTGCTGATCGGATCGTTTGACTCTACCCTGACGCGAATGCTCAGGCTGCCCACCGGCAGATGCGAAACATGATCGGTGCGCAGCGGGTAGACATAATGGACTAGCCCTTGTTCCACCGGCAAAAGCTGCGAGTATTCGATCTCCAAAGTGCGCTGTCCGCCAGGCGGAATGGGAAAAACATTCGCCTGGATCGCGTTCGTGCCGATGTATTCCAGCAAAGCCGGGTCTCGCATCTGGCGCACGATGTCAGTGTAGACCTGTTTGGCCTCCTCTTTTTCCAGAATCCGCGCGCTGTACGGCTGGCCGTCGATGCGCATCACCAGATCGGAGACAGTCACCCCCAACGGCAGCGGGAAAATATAGGTTCCTTCGGCGTTGCGTGTGCCTTCGTTGACAAACACCTGCTCAATGCGCGTGCGTGCGATCTGGTTGGTGATCTCCACATCCACGCGGTACGAGCGGATAAATACGGCGCTATCCGTTTGCATCGCCGAGGGAGGATTGATCGGCGTTGGGGTCGTCGTCAGCGCCAGGGCGGGGAAAATCCCCAACCCGGCGATCACAATACTGAGTACAAAGATGATCACGAGTAACAAACGTGGCATTTTCATGGTGGAATTCCTCATTTCGAACCATCGCCTGCCGAAACCGGCGTTTGCAGCGCGGCTAATTCTTCGGTGATCAGGCGTGTGATCAGGCTGTCGAGATACTGCACGGTGTACTGTTCGTCCTGAACATGATGTTCAGTCCCTGGCGCGCCGGGTTCGTCCGAGGTCGCTGCCTGGGGAGCGCTGTCGTAGAGCAAAAATACGAAGCGTCCGCCGGTAAACTGCGCGATCTGCCGGAAGATGTATTCGCCGCCTTCGTCCAGACCGCTCGATGCGACGGCGTGAATCTTGATCCCCATTTCGGCGGCGCGGCGCATTTCCTGGGCATAATCTTGATCTTGCGGGTAGTCCAGGTGAGGCGGCGCATCCGCCACCAGGATCACGAGCTTTACGGCGTTATCGCTGCGCCAGTTCACGCCGGTGAGCGCTTCATAGAGCGATTGGTTGAGCGATTCGGGAGTATCGCCGCCGCCGTCGGCCTGAACAGACTGTAAAACGGCCTGGAAGGTCCAGACATCTGGGGAAAAATCGTAAATCCGCGTGATGTATTCATCACCGCGATCCCGATAAGTAACCATGCCAAACCGCACATCGGGCCGGCTGGGCAGGGCAGAGAGATCGACGGAGATGCTCATGATGTTCTCTTTTAACTGCGCGATCTCGTCGCCCATGCTGCCGGTAGAATCTAGCAGGAACAATACATCAAGCTGGACGGGCGGCGGTGTAGATGCCGTATCGAGCGTCACATCCCATACGGCGTCACGGTCCGCGCGGGTGATCTGGAAATTGGCATGGGCGGCGTCTTTTTGCACGGTCACCAGAAAGTTAGATTCGGGGTCGGCGCTGTAGGCCAGCGGGAAAAAGTAAGCGGTCCCGTTCGCGGTGGTTTGCAGCCGGGCGACTAGATTTTCATGCGAATCGTAGATCGTGATCGCTGCGCCCAACACGGGCAGACCGTCCGCCGCTGCCACGCGGATCAGATGGCGCTCGGAAATATCCACGTCATGCACCGGGACCATTCCTCCCACGAAGCGCTGAAAGTCCAGCCGGTATTGCAAATAGGTGTCAAAGTCGGCGTTGTCGTCGATCTCACCCGCCTTGAGTGTGGACTGGTACGAAGCGCCGAACACAGTAGCCGTCGCCATGGGGGTCGGCGTGGGCGGGATCATCACAGCGGTAGCGAAGTGTGCCACGTCCGGTTCAGGTGAAGCCGTCGCCACAAGCGGAGCGGGGGACGCTGTGCCTGATCCAGGCGAAGGAGGGGGCGGTGATGCCGTAGCCGCCATCGTCGGCAGCATTTCGGGGGTGGCCGCCAACGTCTGCGTTGAAGTGACCGTCATTACCAGCATGGCGGGTGACGGTGTGGCTGTTCCGGTTGGCGCATCGGTTATCACCAGGGCCGCCGCTGTAGTTTCCATAAGCGGGGTCGGTGATAGGGAATGCGTCCTAGCTAGCACAATCGTCGAGACCGGCGCAAACGTTGGCGCGTTAGTGGGAGCCAGAGTCGCGGTTGGTGGCGGGGTGCTGGAAGAAGCCAATACTATCCCCGGTGCGGTTTGAGCTTCTGCAGTTTGCAGCGCTGCGACAGTTTGAGCATATTCGGTCTGAACTGGCGCGCTGGTATTCATGAGGCTGACAGCCGTTTTTCTGCTCTCTTTTGGATCACTTCCATCCCGGCTGCCCAATACCAGCCAGCCCACAATCACCAGCATCAGTGCGGCGGCGATCAAGGCGGAGACTCCCCACCAGGGCGGCAAATTACGGCGCGCGCGGCGAAGATGTTCGTGCTGGCGCATCAATTGAGCTTCCAGGTGGTCTACAAACTCCGCGTCCGGGTGAATTGTCTGCGCCCAGTCGACCAAAGCGCCCAGGTCTGAGGCCGACGGCGATCCGGCGAAGTCTCCACGCTGGCTGACCGTGATCAGCGCGTCTAACTCTTCGGCGTGATACAGATCGTGATTACGCTGTTCGTCGTTCATAGGGCATCCCCTTCTCGCAGCGCTGCCGGAACCAGCCGCCGTAAGTCCTGCCAGGCCCGGTGGACCAACATCTTTACGGCAGCTTCACTTTTGCCCATGATCTGCCCAATCTCCGCTGCGGTGCATTCGCCAAACACGCGCAGCGTAAACGCTTCGGCGCGCTCAGGTGAGAGGCGGCGTAATGCCTCCGTCACCTGCTCCAATTCCAGGCGGCGGCTGACCGCTTCATCGGGCAGCGGATCAGGATGTGGGATCGTTTCGAGCGTATCGAGCGAGAGTGTTATACGGTGTTTACGGTAAAAGTCTGCTACTTTGTGCCGGGCAATCCCCAACAGCCACAGCCGGAACGCGCCGCGCGGTTGGTAGCTGGAGATATGCTCTAAAGCAGCCATAAAAGTTTGGGCGGTCAAGTCTTGCGCATCCTCATTGTGTCCGGTACGCATCAGCAGGTAACGATAGACGTGTTCGACGTGCCGCCGGTAGAGTTCGGCAAAAGCCGCCGGATCGTCTTTCGCCCGCCGAGCGAGCGTAACCTCATCGGGATCAAAGAGTTCACTGGGCATGAACTTATCCTTCGTGTTTATTTTTCAGGTGCACCTATCTAAGTATCGTGCCGAGCGCCGCAAAAGTAACAGCGAGTCACGAGCGGATTGACCAGGACCGATACTTTTACCCCTCTTGTGCCAGTGTGCCGTTTCGTATTAGGATCATAATCATTCATTGCTCATTCCCCGGTTAAGGGAAATGGGATTAAGAGGTGGCGCAGCCAAAGCAGGTATGTTAAACGACCGTTACAGCCAGCACGCACGCCGGGCGATGAGTCAGGCCCGCCTGTTGGCCCAGGACTACCAGCATAATGTGATAGATACTGATCATCTGCTGGTGGGAATCCTGCGCCAAAAAGGCAGTGTGGGAGCGCAAGTGCTGAACGATTTAGAAGTGGATCCGCTGCACGCCGAGTTGGAAGTGTGCGTGCTGCACGCCGCCGCCGATCCACTGCTCACCCCACCCGCGCTGACCGAAGCGCTGCACCGCACCTTAGTGTTGGCTGCCGAAGAATCACATTGGTTTGGTCATCATTATATCGGCACAGAACATCTGCTGTTGGCGTTAGCGCGCAGCCGCGAAGGAGCCGCGCAGGTGCTACTGCGTACTCTGGCAATCAGCCCGGATCAGATTCGACGGCGGGTGCGGCGGCTGCTGCAAGAAGGCGTGACGGAACTCAGCATCGAAGCGGCGAAACGAACCGCCCGCCTGAGCGAACTTTCGCGCCGGGTACTGAACGCCGCCGAACAACTTGCCGCCCAAAAAGCAACCAAAATCGAGGGCCAGCGGATCGGCCTGGATTATCTGTTGTTAGTGCTGTCACGTGAGGCACGCAGCCCGGTCAGCCGCATTTTGCGCGACTGCGGCTTAGATGTGGCGTTGCTCGAAGACCGGCTCGGTGATTTACTGAACGGTGACGGGGTGAATCCGGTGTCACTGCTCGAAGACGTGATCGATCATGCGGTGGATCGCGCCGATCAACTAGGGATGCACTATACCGGGACCGATCATATGCTGCTGGCACTGCTCGAACATCCGCAAGGCGCCCAGTTGATGCAGCGTTTGGGGATCAACCTGGGCAAACTGGCAGCGGCTATTGAACGAGATCTGCTGCCGCCCCACTGATTTCTACCATGCAAGGAAAAACAAAGATTCCACGCTGCTTATTGATCGTCCGCTGGCTTTACGCTGCCGTGTTCATAGGTAGCGCGCTGAAAGTCACCAGGACGCGGCGGCGGGGGAGCGATAAAGGGCGGCGGGGGCAGCGCTGCTTTTTTCGCCTCGCGCCTGCCGCTGATCAAACCCAGCACGACTGCTCCGGCGCCGATCATGAACAACATCACCATCATGGCCCCGACCGTAGAGAGCAACAGCCGCATCGATGATTCGAGTGGTTCATCTTCGGGCTGCGCGGCGGCGATCTGGGCGGCAGTTTCGGCACGCAGATTGTCCAGGCTGACCGGAAACGCCCCAAACGGATCAATCGTCAGGCGCTGCTGCGGTTCCAGGGCGAAGGTTCCTTCGCGGGCAGTGGTGGTGCGATACGTCGGGCTGTCGGTAAAATTGATCGTATAAATGCCGCGTAACAGGTTTTCAAAACAATATTGCGTTTCGCCGGGGGCGGTGATGTGTGTAGCGAGGATCACCCCACTCACCGAAAGATTCACATTCACACCAGGCAGGGTCGTTTCGCCCGAATCATTCAGGCCGTTAGCGTTGCTGTCGGCGAACGTTTGCACGCAGATCGCGCCCGTCTCGGTTTGTGCCGCTGCCGGGCCAGAAATC
>JACRBK010000410.1 GCA_016234525.1 Chloroflexota bacterium | reverse complement strand
TGGATATTTTAAACGACTGGCGTCAGCGTTTCGGGCTTTCTCCCCGCGCTGGTCAGGATTAAGGAGCGAAGGAGATTATGGCGAAACGCGCATTGATTACCGGAATCACCGGCCAGGATGGATCGTATCTGGCGGAATTTTTGCTCGAAAAAGGGTATGAGGTCTTCGGACTGGTCCGACGTACCAGCACGGTCACTTTCAGCCGCATTGATCATATCCAGGATCAACTCACTCTCATTCCCGGCGATATGCTGGATCAGACTTCATTACAATTGGCGTTGCAGCAGTGTGAGCCGGAAGAAGTCTACAACCTGGCGGCGCAGAGTTTTGTCCAAACCTCGTGGACTCAGCCGGTGTTCACGGGCGATGTGACCGCGCTGGGCGTGACACGCCTGCTTTCCGCGATCCGGCATGTCAACCCCAAAATTCGTTTTTATCAAGCGTCCAGCAGCGAAATGTTTGGCAAGGTGCGCGAAGTCCCACAGACCGAGGTGACTCCGTTTTACCCGCGCAGCCCTTACGGCGTAGCGAAAGTGTATGGGCACTGGATCACGGTTAACTACCGCGAAAGTTACGATATGCACTGCACCAGCGGCATCCTGTTCAATCATGAAAGCCCGCGTCGCGGCCTGGAATTTGTGACGCGCAAAGTAACACACACTGTCGCCAAAATCAAGCTCGGCCTGAGCAAAGAAATACGCCTGGGCAACCTGGATTCGCGGCGTGATTGGGGCTTCGCGGGCGATTATGTGCGCGCCATGTGGCTGATGTTGCAGCAAGATACCCCAGACGATTATGTGGTCGCGACCGGCGAAACGCACGCCGTCGAAGAACTGGTACAGGTCGCTTTTGATTATGTGGGCCTGGACTGGCACGAGTTTGTAGTGCAAGACCCGCGTTTCATGCGCCCCGCCGAAGTCGATCTGTTGGTCGGCGATCCGTCGAAGGCAGGCCAGGCGCTGGGTTGGGAGCCGAAAGTTACCTTTAAGGAACTGATCCAGACAATGGTCGATGCGGACCTGGAACTGGTCAAATCCGGCGGCAAGTTGTAAGCATTCAAGATTTACCCCTATCCCCCCTACCCCCTTTCCCCGCTGCGCAGAGAAAGGGGGAGAAGGGTGGGCTGCGGTAGGGGGTGAGGTCGCTTTTGACTTCGCCTCTCACCATAACCGGATTATTTTCTCAACATGCATAAGTGCCCTGTCCCGTAAATAATGGGGTAACAGGTTTTTTGTAGGGGCAACCCAAGGGTTGCCCAATTTGGGCAGGGCAAGCCCTGCCCCTACAGATCCCCCGATAACTTATGAGATGAGGCAATAAGGCACTGAAGAACAGTCGCTTAACAGCCCCTTTAGTGGGCTTACCGGCCTTTTTCATAGCCGGGCCGCTTGAGCGCCCGGCGCAAACGGCTTATCTTGACGACTATTAGGCGCAGCGGCGCCGTTTCCCTACAAAGACATTTTGCGGATAGAACTATGCGACTCATTGACACCCACTGCCACCTCGATTTTAAAGCCTATGACGGTCTGCGCGAGGACATGCTGCGCGAAGCCGCCGAAGTCGGGGTGGTTTATGTGATCGATCCGGCTACGGATCTCGACAGTTCACGCGCGGCTGTTGAGCTGGCAGCGGCGTTTCCGGGTGTGTGGGCAGCAGTAGGAATTCATCCCAACGACACCGCCGCGTACCAGCCGGAGATGATCGACGAGATCAAACGGTTGGCGCTGCATGATCGCGTGGTGGCAGTGGGAGAAATCGGCCTGGATTATTACCGCACCTATTCGCCGCCCACGACGCAGCGCGCCGCGTTCGAGGCGCAGCTTGCGCTGGCAGCAGAATTGGGCAAACCGGCGATTATCCACAACCGCGAGGCCGATCAGGATACGCTGGAGATGCTGGCGGCCTGGACGGCGGCGCTGCCAGACACACTGAAAGATCGCCCCGGCGTGCTGCACTCGTTTTCGTCGTCGTGGGAGGTCGCCGAACGCGCCCTGGAATTAGGTTTTTACCTGGGCTTTACCGGCCCGGTAACGTTCAAAAAAGCCGACGATCTGCGCGCCATTGCTGCCCGCGTCCCGGTGGATCGGATTCTCGTCGAGACGGACGGCCCCTTCCTGACCCCGCAGCCGCACCGGGGACAGTTCCCCAATCACCCCGCCTACGTGCGTTATGTCGCGGAACAGATCGCGGCGGCGCGCGGCCTTCCGGCGGACGATTTCGCCGCTCAGACCACCGCCAATGCGATCCGGTTGTTCGGCCTGCGCTGATCTTGCCTTGATCCTCGCCGGTTGTGCTAAACTCGATTCATCGTTTGTGTGAGTTAACAACAAACTCAGGGATAAATCATGCGCCAGAAAATAATGATCTCACTCGTGTTGTTTGCCTGTTTCTTTTTGGTGATGACAATGATTCCCGCTTCTGCACAAGACAATCCCCCGTCGAGTTACAAAGTAGTCGGCTATTTTATCGCCTGGGGCATTTACGACCGGGAATATTACGTGACGGCGATCCCGGCGGAACTGCTCACCCATATCAATTACGCTTTCGCTAATGTGTCAGAAAACGGCGAATGTATTTTGGGGGACGAATGGGCCGATATTCAAATCCCGTACCCCACCGACGCCGAAGACGCGCCGATCAAAGGCAACCTGAACCAACTGCGCCTGCTCAAAGAGAAATATCCTCACCTGAAAACGCTGCTCTCGGTGGGCGGCTGGACATGGTCGGATCGTTTCTCCGATGCCGCGCTCACACCCGAATCGCGGGCGAAGTTCGCGGCGTCGTGCGTAGCGCTCGTCAGACAATATGGTTTCGATGGGCTGGATGTCGACTGGGAATACCCTACCGGCGGCGGGCTGAATCCCGATGCCGGGCGGCCCGAAGATACCGAAAACTTTACACTGATGCTGGAAGAACTGCGCCGCCAGTTTGACGCGCAAGGCGAGCAGGATGGCGGGATTCATTACCTGCTGAC
>JACRBK010000043.1 GCA_016234525.1 Chloroflexota bacterium | reverse complement strand
GACAGTATCGGCTTTTTCGACTTCGGCGCGCAGCTTGTCCATATCCGGTCCGGCTTCGACATGGCGTTTGAGCAGTTCGATCCGGTCCAGGATTCCCAGGTGATCTTTCAGTGGGTTAGAACGCTGAGCCTGACCGGACAGCGATTCAACCACGTAATCGAGTTTGGGCATAGCGGGCAGATGACCCAACTGCTCTGGCAGAGTCGCCGCTGCCGGAGTTGTGCCAGTGCCCGTCGAACCGATCTCTTTGGAGGGTTGATCCGTGGGTGGGGTCGCCGCATCACGAGGCGACTTAGGCACGCCCCCTTGCGACAGTTCCGCCCCCAATTTTTCAGCCGCCGCGCGAATCTTGGCGCGCATCTCTTCGGTGCGCCAGGGCAGCGTATCCGCGTCCGGATTGACGGGCATCCCCGGCGCCGGAGGTGCCGCCGGAGCAGGCGCGGCAGGAGTGGTCGTCACCGGAGCAGTTACCGGAGCAGATGTAACTGGTGTGGCAGGAGCAGGTGAATTGCCCGGAGTCGCCGCCGGAGCCGTCGCATCTGAGGCAGCCGGAGCAGATCCAGCCGGAGCGGCTGAAGCGGCGGCGGGTGGAGCCTCTGTCGGAGCGGCAGCGGGTGGCGGTGTGATTGCCACCGGGGCAGGCGCAGGCAGCGGTTTAGGCGGCGGATTGGTCGTGAGCGCCGTCGCCTTCGGAGCCATCCAGAACAGCGGCGGGCAAACCACCATCAGACGCGGTACACGATCCGGGTGTTTGGCGGCATAATGTGCAGCCACTGCCGCGCCCAGATCATGCCCAATCAGCGCGGCTTTGGCGATGCCCATTTTTTCCATAAACTGATCCAGCAGCAGCACCTGAGACGCAAAATCATAGCGCCGCGTATCACGCCCCGAATCGCCAAATCCCCAAAAGTCTACAGCGTAGGTGCGGTACTTCATGCTCAACTGCTGCATGGCCGGAATCCAGTAGCGCCACGACCCTAACCAGCCGTGCAGCAAGATCACGGGGCGGCCACGCCCCAGCACTTCGTAATGGACCAGATCGTTTTCAATCGTAATTGCGCTCATGCACGCGCCCCAAATGATTAGTCTCTATCCGTCAACCGTCCTGGGAAAAACCCGGCAGAGTATCAGGATAGACTACCCGATTCCAAATTTCGTCAAAATCTCTGACACACGTTTGGTCAGTTGATCGGGGGCAAACGGCTTTAGAATATAGTCGTATGCGCCTGCATCCATCCCGCTGTCCATTTCGGACGGCTGACCTTTGGCCGAAAGGAAAACAATGGGGATGTTTTTCACTTCTTCAATCGCTTTAATCGCCCGGCACGCTTCATACCCCGTCATGCGCGGCATCCGCACATCCAGCAGAATCAGGTCGGGTTTAACCTGGGGAGCCATCTCGACGGCTTCGGCACCGTTGCTGGCCTTGATTACTTCGTGTCCGGCATACTTTAAGGTGAACTCGATCAAATCTCGGATGTCGCGCTCGTCTTCAGCAATCAGAATTTTTGCCATGAATGTTCTCTCAGTGTACCCATCACCCTAATCTGAAGCGGTTTGCGACGCTTTAGAAGGTAGTTCGACATAGAATGTCGTCCCCTTACCCACCTCGCTCTCAAACCAAATTCTGCCGTTATGGACCTGCACCAGTTCTCGCACGATGGCGAGTCCCAGCCCAGTGCCGGGGGTATCCATCACCAGTTCGTGTGCTTCATCGCCTCGGAAGAAACGTTCAAACACCCGATCCGAAATTTCTGGTGAGATACCAATCCCTGTATCGGCAACCGCGAACACAACATGGGCCGTGTCTTCGGATGGTGACGCTTTGAGCGTCACTAACCCGCCGGCAGGCGTATAGTTGAACGCATTATCGGCCAGGTTGGAAATGATTTGATTTACCTTATCGTAGTCCCCCCAGACCGTCAAGTGTTGATCGTCGGGAAGCTCAATGACGACGTTCATTTCGCGGTTCTCATCCTGGCAGCGCGACCGCACATGCACAGCGACGGCGTTTAATACATCTTCGACTTCGACCGGCGCAAAACGCAGTTCCATACGGTTCTGGTCAATGCGCGAAATATCGAGCAGGTCGTTCACCAGAATGCTCAGCCGGTCAGCATTCTGTTTGATCGTATCGAGGAAGCGGTGCTGCTGTTCGCTGATCTCGCCCGCCGCGCCTAACAGCAGCAGGTCGGCGTACCCCTTGATCGAGGTCATGGGGGTACGTAGTTCGTGCGAAACCGTCGCCACAAACTCACTCTTGAGGCGGTCCACTTCGACTTCGCGCGTGATATCGCGGAAGATAGACACCGTTCCTAAGAACTGGTCGCCCATATTCACCGGGGACACACGCACGCTGATCACACGCTCGTCTTCGAGCCGGATTTGCTCTTCCAAAAACTCGCCCGGTTGCAGCGCCGTTGGGTCTTCCATCCACTCATTGACGGTTTCGGCCCAGCGTGTTTTACCCGCACCATACAACCCGGCGATCTCCGAACTGGCCCGGCCTAACACATTTTGCGGCGCCAGCCGCAGTACCCGCGAGGCCGCCGAGTTAAACAGGCTCACCCGGCCCTGTCCATCGGTGACCATGACACCATCTGCGACCGAGTCGAAGATAGCGGTATTTTTGGTCGCTTCAACCTGTTCCTGGCGCAGCATCGAGCCAAGACGCTCGGCCTGGTCGCGGATCAGGCCGTACAGTTCGGCGTTGTTCATGGCGTTCGCCACCTGATTCGCCGCCGCTGTGACCATTTGTAACTGGCTCTGGCTGAATGATCCTGGCGTGTCGCTGTACAACATGATCACACCGAGAACATCTTCGTTCTGTTCGATCAAAGCGACTAAGCCTGCGCGCGGCAGGTCGTCGGCTTCAGATACGCGCAGCCAACGTGAATCGGACTGCACATCATCGACTAACACCGACTGCCGGTTCTGGATCGCCCAGCCCGCCAGCCCTTCGTCCACGCCAATCGACAGCCGCTCGCCCCCGTTAGAGGCCGGTACATTCACCGCCCCCAGGCTGGCCCGGAAATACAGCCGGTCTGAGATGGGGTCAACCGCCATAATCGCGCCCTGCCCGGCCCCAACCGCCTGCGCCACCATTTCGAGCGAACGGTGCAGCAAACGATCCATATCGAAACCGGAGGCCAATTCGGTCGTAATCGCATACAGTGTGCTGATCGATTGGCGCTCGCGTTCGAGTTCGGCGGTACGAATCTGGACGCGCTGGTCCAGTTCTTCGGCCAGTTGCAGTGTTTGTTGGAACAGGCGCGTACTCTGAATCGCCACGCCCAACTGTGCGCCGACGGTATTCAGAGTCCGCTGGTCGTTATAACTGAAGGCGAACGATTCCAGATCATCACGCGCCGCCAACACGCCGATCACTTCTTCACCACCGAACAGCGGCACGCCCACAAAACTGAGCGTCTCAGGAATGATCGACTCGATGCCCAGGCTGCGCCGCACGTCAGCGATATTTTCACCGACCAGCAGCAGCGGGGCCTGGCGCTTGATAATCGTCGAAAATTCGTCGCTGCCCAGTTCGCGGTCAGGCATAGACGGCGACATAGTGCCGCGTATTGATGAAACGAGTGGGAAGCTCAGCCGGTTCGCGGCGGAATCGTACAGCGCCACATAGATAAACTGCCCCTCGATCAGGTTCGGAAGCTGGAGATCGATCACGTCGAGAAGCTGCTGCAAACTGTTGGCTGATGACAGCGCCCCAGACATATCGTTAATCACGTAAAGTTCTTCGACCGTGCGCCGCGTTTCAGTTTGCAGACGGGCGTTTTCGATTGAGATCGCGGCCTGACTGGCAAGCGTGCGGGCCAGCCGCAGCGAATCGGATTTGTAATAATGATGGGGATCGAGCGTTTCGATCTCGACCAGCCCGATGGAAATTTCATTAACGACCAGCGGGACCAGCAGGCGGCAGGCGGCATTATGGCGAACCAGCAGTTGGCGTTCGGCCACTGGCAGCGCCTCATCATCCATGCGCACCACGATCAATTCGCGGTCACGCAGCGCCCGTTCGCGCAGCGGGTAGTCTACCAGACTGTACATCTTGCCGCGCGCTTCTTCGCCTTCTTCGCCCATATGGGAGCTGATCTCGCCGCGCACTTCCAGGCGGTTATTCACATCGTCCCACAAAAAGACCGAACAGGCGTCGGCCATCAACGCGGTGATCATCTGCATGGCGACACGACGTACCACTTCGTCCAGGTCCAGCGTTACGGCGGTCGCCTGCGCCGATTCGAACAGGGTTTCCAGTTCACGGCGGCGAATAGCGGCTTGCTCAAACAAGGTCGCATTCTGAACAGCCACAGCAGCCTGGCTGGCAATGGTTTGTGCGAGTTCGACCTGCTCGATAGAGAACTGCTGGTCGGTCTGGAGCACATCCAGGCGCAGCACACCGATCACCTCACCGCCCACCACCAGCGGCACAAACAGCGAACGTTTCACATCCGGGTGACGCAGCATCCGCCGTAATGACACGGCCAGAACATCGTTGCCGGTGTTATCGATGACGAGCGGGATCAGGCCGTTGCGGGCGCGATCAAAGGCTTCGTTCTGAGTCAGATCAAAGACGCGCTCCGGCGGTGCATCGCCGCGTGGATATTCGACCACCACCACGCCTAACGGGTTTTCGGTCTCGAACATGATCGCCGCGCCCTCGTTCACGTTCAGGGCAATCGCTGTCTCGCGCAGCGCGATCTCATAAATGTTTTCCAGATCGAGCGTTTGGGCCAGCGCCAACGACACACGGTTGAGCAGCGCCAAACGGCGGGCTTGCTCATCGAGCGCACTGGCACGGGCGCGCGTTTGATCAAACAGCGAAGCGTTATCAAGCGCTACTGCCGCCTGGTTCGCGAAGGTAAAGGCTAACTGCTCAAACAGGGGGGTATAGAAATGCGGTTCGCGTTTTTCCAGCGCGATGACCCCCACGACCTGCCCCTTGCTGACCAGCGGCGCGCCCAACCAGTTTTTGTAGACGGCTGCCGATCCATAGGGGAAACGAGGATCGCCCGCGCTCACGTCACCCACGTTGATCACCTGGGTATTTTGAGCCATCTCGCCAAACAGCGGGCTGTAGGGGATTTCAACTTTCAGGCCGATCAGTTCGGCCACGCCGGTAGCGTCAGCATCGTCATAACCACGCGCCGCCACAATCGACAGTTCTTCTTTGTCAGGATTGCGCAGCCAGAGCGCCACACCGTCATAGGGGATCACGCGCTCCAACGCATCGAGAATAACCTGGATCACCTGACCGCGTTCCAACGTCGCCGTGATCTGGCTGGACACCTGCGACAGGGCCGCCATTTGTACGGCGCGGATTTCCAGGTCCGAAGCCAGACGGGTGCTTTCGGTCACGTCTTCGATCAGCAGCACCAGACCCGTCACCTGACGGCTTTCAACCATCGGGTAAACGTAATAGTTGCGGATCGAGGGTTTACCTTCTTCGTCGCGCCGCTCGACTTCGTACTGCACCTGGGGTTCGCCCATGCCCAGGGCGACGGCCATCGGAGCGCGCAAGAACAGGCCGTAATCGGGCCGGTATTCAAACAAGTGTTGATCTACCGCCGAACGCACCCAACCAAACCGCTCCACCATAAACCGGTTGACGCGCCGCACGATCAGGTCACGATCCAGCACCACAATACCCTGCTGGATCGATTCGACCACCGCCTGGTTAAAGATCGTCAGGTTCAGCGTTTCGTTATAGAGACGGGCTTTTTCAACCGCCAACGAAGCCTGGCTGGCGATTGTCTCAGCCAGTTCCACTTCGGCATCGGTAAAGGTGCGCAGGGCGGTAGCATCCAGGCCAATCGTACCGACGACTTTTTCGCCGACCACCAGCGGCACGATCATCAGCGACCGCGTGCCGCGAACGCGCAGCACGTCCCAGGCCGCTTCGAAAACCGGATCGGTCAGCACGTCGGTGGATACCAGCGGCTTGCGGGTGGCACGCACGATCTCAATAGAACGGTTGCCCTCCAACCGCAGCACCAGATCAGGTGTCGGACGGTTAAAGGGATAACTCAGCATCAAGCGGCCTGTATTTTCGCCCTCAAACAAGACCAGCCCGGCCATCTCGACATTCAACATCTCGGCCATTTCGCTCACGACAATCGAATAAATCTCGTGCTGGTCGAGCGTTTGAGCCAGCCGCGATGATACCCGGTTGACCAGTGCCAACCGCTGCGCCTGGGCATCAAGTTCGATGGCGCGCTGCTGCGCTTCGGTGAACAGACGCGCGTTTTCAATGGCTACGGCGGCCTGGTTGGCGGCGGTCATCGCCAGCCCAACCTCGCCCGGCGAGAACTTACGCGGCGTAGCCGAGTCCAGCCCCATCGTCCCGATCAGGCGATCTCCCATGACCATTGGGACAATCAGCATGGCGCGTGTATTACGCGCCTCTTCAATCGCCCACATCGCCTCAAAGCGGGGATCGTTGAGCAGGTCTTCGGCAACCACCGGTTGGCGGGTCGCCATCATATATTCGGCAATCGGGTTGCCCTTGAGCGGAAGGCTCAGATCGGGCAGCGGGTAATCCTGCGGGTGCGTGCTGAGAACGAGCTTTGATAAATCCTGTTCAGGCAGGACCAACATCAAGCCGCTGTACTGGCAGCCGAGAGCCTGCTGAGTCTCTTCCAGCACGATCTTATAAATAGCCTGCGGGTCGATGGTCTGCGCCAGCCGGGTTGACATGCGGTTGAGAATGGTCAGCCGCATGGTCTGTTCGTTCAATTCTATGGCACGCTGCTCGGTTTCGTGCAGCAGATTCGCTTTATCCAGCGCGACCGATACCTGGCTGCCGATGGTCTGCGCCAGTTCGATTTCAGGCTCGCTAAAACTGCGCCGCGCGGTGAAATCCAGCCCAATCGAGCCGATCAACTGGCGGTTTACCAACAGCGGAATAAGCAAAAGCGCCTGCGTGCCGCGCACTTCAAGCAGCGTCAGTGTCGCCGCGAACCGGGGATCGGATTTTACATCTTCCGCCACCACCGGCCTGAGCGTCTCGCGCATTTCCTTAAAGGTCTGGTTGCCTACCAGATCGATCCGCACCGGCCCGGACTGGGCCAAACCGGGGTGGGTATCCAGCATCAACAACCCGGTACTTTCATCCTCTAAGATCACCACACCGCCGAACTGCGCCGACAGCAAATCTTGAAGTTCGTTCAGGGCGATCTGGTAAATTTCGCGCGGGTCGAGCGATTGAGCCAGGCGGCTGGACACCCGGTTGATGACCGTCAAACGGCGAGCCTGCGCATCGAGTTCGATAGCGCGCTGCTGGGCTTGAGAGAAGAGGTGCGCGTTTTGCAGCGATACCGCCAGCAGGTTCGCCAACCGCTGGATCAGGTCTGTATTCTCGACAAAACGGAAGGCGTTTTCAAGTTCGCTGCCCAAACGCAGCACACCTACCGGTTGACCACCCGCGATCATGGGCACAAGCATCGTACTGCGTTCGCCGGTGCCGTACCAGCCGCGCAGATCCGTGAGGGTTTCACGAGCCGTCAGTTCGCGCCCCAGTTCGTACAACCGGGAAGTGCCATGCAAAAAGACCTGCCCGGTAGCCGTCTCCAACACCGGCAGCGCCTCCGCCGGTTTGACCGTCACCGACGAGTCGAGCGCGATCTCGGTTCCCAGCACATTAAACCGGCTGTCTGCATCGTTATACAGCGCCACGCTCATACGTGTGAAGGGAACCATCTGCTGCAAACCGCGCCCCACCATCTGGATCACGGCTTCGGCGTTGGTCGAGGCCGAAACGGCCTCCATCACTTCGTTGATACGCTGCTCTTGTTCGGCAGCGCGCACGGTTTCCTGATAAAGGCGGGTGGTTTCGATAGCCGCCGCCGCCTGCGAAGCAAACAATTCAAAGGGCTGCAATGAAGAGACCGTCGGGACGCGCCCATCTGCCGGTTCATCCATGGCGATGATACCGATAATACGTTTTTGATCTTGACCGACCAGCGGCAGATAAAACACGTCCAGGGGATGCCAGGTATCGTCGGGAACAGAGGCCGATTCAGGGGCCTTACCCTTAAAAATATTCTTCACCACCCAGGGGTGCTGATAACGCAGGTAATAACCCGCGCCGAGTTTGGTTTCATAAAACGCCAGATCGTTGATCCAGGCCCGCCACATGCTGCCCGGCTGGACTTCGTCCGAGAGCCGCATGGCTTCTTCGGGCGAATACCCCGACTGGATCAAGGCGGTGGGTTCCAGGTGTTCATCGCGCAGGGTGATCACGACATGTCCCCAACCTGCATCGTGGATACCTTTCGCCACGACCTGCAAGCGGGAGGGCACATCCGGCGCGCGCTGGATTTCGCTGGCGACCAGATGCAACTGGGCCAAACGATCACGCTCGCGGCGGGTCGCTTCGGCTTCGTGCTGGATACGCTCGATCAGGCGGTAGTTTTCGATACTGAAGGCCGCCTGGTTAGCGAAAATTTCGAGCGCCTCAACCGCGATCAGATCAGGACGGCGGCCCGACTGCGGCTCATCCACGCTGATCAACCCCATCAGCCGCTTGCCTGCCCCATAAATGGGAACCAGCAGCAGGTCTTCGGGGTCCCAGCCGCGCGGGCCGGAGGTCATACGCTCTTGCATCGACTGGAACACCGGCAGCCCATCACGCAGCGCGGTAGCCCCTTCGGCAGGGAGGAAATAACTGTTGCTGACGCGATACTGCTCTTGCAGCAGCCCGCGTGCCTGCTCCAGCGGTGGGGTTGTTTGCTGCAACTGTTGGAAAACAGCCAACGGCAGACCAGCCTGGGCGGTGCGGCGCATCAACCCGGCGCGATCATCCACAAGGCTGATCATCACCACGTTAAATCCGACCGTTTCCTGGATGCTGTGGGCGACTTCTTCGAGCATTTCCGTCAGGCTCGCGCCCTGGCGGAACATTTCGCCCAGTTCAAAAATGCGGCCCATACGTTCGGCGCGGATACGCAGCGATTGGCTGGCTGCGATCTGCTCTTGATAACGGCGGTGGTTGCCGATGGCGACCGTCGCCTGATCGGTCAGGGCCAGCAAAAATTCAATCACCCGCTTGTTAAACACATGCGGGTTGTTGCTAAACAGGTGGATCACACCGATCACCTGCTCGCCAAACATGATCGGAACAGCCAGCGCCGAACGCGCTTTCGCGGGCTGCGCCTGAAAATCAGCGTCAGCATAATCATCGACCTGGATCACATCGTTGCGCGTAAT
>JACRBK010000413.1 GCA_016234525.1 Chloroflexota bacterium | reverse complement strand
CGATTGCAGCCGGGTTGAAAACGCCGACGCGCCGCCGGTGGTGATCTCCACCGTCCCACAGACGCCGGGCGGTTGGGGGGCGTGTGGATCGTGTTCGACCTGCGGTTATACGACGAGCGAATGTGTGACCTCGCCGGATGGCCAGTGTTTGTGGGACCCGGCGACCTGCGCCTATGTTCCCCCGCCGGATGGTTCTGACGGCTGCGCGTATGTCAGCACATCGGTGATTATCTCGCCCGTCGTCGGCCCGCCTCCTCGGCCCGCCGTCCGGTCGCCGCAGCCGAATTGTGGCGGCGGCTTTACGCCCGGCACAGCGATTACGCTGTACGCTTTTCCGGGTCAGTTACCCTTCGTTTTCTGGTCAGGAAGCTGTCCCATTTCGGGTACAGCCAACCCAATCACGTTTACGATCACGAGTAGCTGCACGGCGATAGCGAACTACGGTTAGGGGATCCCCTTCGGTGGTAGCCTCACCCCAACCCCTCTCCATTACATGGAGAGGGGCTAAATCTTCGCCCGGTATTTCCCCCTCTCTACGAAGTGGAGAGGGGGTAGGGGGTGAGGCTAAATTTGTCGTTTGATCACCTGGCAAACGGTTGAGACAGCCGCCCGCGCCGCAGGCTCAAGCCGTGCGGCTAAGGATCAAAAGCCTGGAAGCGCACTAAAGGCGCTGAAAACGAAACACTAAGCAGCCCCTTATGCACATAAACTTTTTAATCTGGTTATATAGTGCAAAAAGCTGGGCGCGGCAAGCAGCGCCCCTACTCCTGTTTTTCGCTGAAAGCTGACGGCTGACGGCTTCTATTTTCTACCCCAACACCATTCGCGCTAACTGGCGGATGCTGGTCGCGAAGGAGCCATCGGGCATCCCTAAGACCAGCGGCACACCCTTACGGATCGCCACCGACTGTTTAGGCTCATAGGGCAGATCGGCAGCCAGCGGACGTTTGAGCGCCTTCTGGATCGTATCCGCCGGAAGATCGAAGGTAGGACGCGGGTGGTTCAGCACAACGCGCACCCGGTTCATATCGATCCCCTGGTTTTGCAGGGCGGCGAGAAGCTGCCCCGTCGAATGCACCGACGCGGGATCGTCCGATGTCACCACGACCACGCAGGTCGAGAGCAGCAAACTTCCAATTACCGCCGTGTCCAACGTGCGCGCATCCACCACGACCGGATTCAGCACGGCGGTGATCTGGCGCAGAATATGTTGGGCGGCAGGCTGCGAGAGTGTCTCTGGGGTGGGCATAGGCGGCGCAGCCATCACCGTGATTCCGGTGGAGGTATGCGGCAGCAGCATTTGTTGGATCGTGCGCGTATCCGGCGCGTCTCCCTGGCCCAACAACAGGCCCCAATGCTGCGGCGGCGTGAGATGCAGGTACAGCGCGACATGGCCGCTGGTAGGGCTGAGGTCCAACAACCCGACCCGGTGTGTAGAGCCGGTCAGCCCAAACGCCAGGTTGATTGCTACCGTGGTGGCTCCGACCCCGCCGCGCAGACTGATCACGGTCACGACGGGCAGGCGTACCCCTGAGGCAGCGGCAGGCCGCACGACCTCGGCGCCAATGGGTTTGCGCCCGGCGGGTGTTTCGGCAGGCGGCACGCCCGGCGGAGCAGCGGCAGAGGCGCGGCGTGACATCGCGGCTTCCATCGTCGGCAGGTTATCCGTCGCTCCAATCGGGCGGCGAGAAGCCTCAGACGGGGAAGGCGGCATGGTCCGTTCAGCAGGAGCGGGAGCTTCTTCGACCCCAATCGGGCGGCGAGTTGAACGCGGCCCGGACGGTGGCAGCGCTGATGCGGGCGGTGTGGCAGCGGCGGGCGGGGGAACCGGCGTGACGATCCCTGGGCCGAACGGTGACGGTACGCTCACCGACGGCACTCCATCGGCGGGTGTGACTCGCTCTGGAACAGGTTCGGTCAGCAAGCCAGTATGGACGCGAAAACCCACCCCGGCTTTCAACACCGCATCCACGCGATCAATCAATTCTTGCGCGGTGACCGGCTTTGAAAGAAAGGCGTTGGCCCCGGCGTCGAGCGCCATTTGTTTGTCCATCGGCTGGCTGCGCGCCGTCAGGATGATGATCGGAATTCCGGCGGTTAATGGATCGTCGCGCAGTTTGCGCACCACGTCATAACCGCTCAAGCCGGGCATCATCACATCAATCACCGCTAAATCCGGTTGGTTTTGAGCGGCCAGGACGATCCCTTTTTCGCCTTCTTTTGCGACTTCAACCTGATGGCCGACACGCTCCAACATCAATTTGACCATTTGCAGCAGGTTAAAATCATCGTCTATCAGCAAGATGTGTGGCATAGATTAACCTTCCACCCGTTAGCTGTCTACCATGCAAAATACTTCGATCCGGTTGCGATTGACCAAAATAGCGCCACCTTTAAAAACGATCTCCCGGCGGGTGGCTATAGTAGCGGTGGCATTAAAGACCGGGATAAACATTTCGGGCGTGGTGCGGACAAAGTTGGGGACATTGACCGAAGGATGCACGCGCAGCGATCCTACGACTTCTAACCCCGACACCACGATCAACATATTTTTATCAACATGATCACGCCCCATATAACGCCCTTCGCGCTGCGGCAGGCCGTCTTTCAGTTGGGTAAGGATGATCACTCCCATGCTGTCCTTGCGCACTTCGCCAATGGGCGCACTGCCCGACAGCACCGCCGGATCGAGCAGCGGGGATACATACATACGCTCCAGGGTCATAAATTGGGCGTTCAGGTCATTCAGTTGATCCAACAGCGGGACACCGCGCAGTTCCACCTCGCCGCTGATCCGGTACGTGCGGGTCAAAAATTCGCCCGCCACAAATCCCTTACGAATACTGGCCTGACCTTGAACTTGACTTTGCATGGCTGCCTCGCCGGTTGTTAGTCGTTAATCGTTAGTTTTTAGTAGGGGCAGGGCAAGCCCTGCCCTGGACGCAGCAAGCCGCGCCCCTACAATTAGTTCGCCATAAATTGAGTCACGGCCTGTTGTATTTTCGGGTCGAGCGTGTCTAAACCTGGTTGATCGGGCAGGCCGTCGCCCCATGTCGCGCTGCGCTCGATGGTGGCCTGATCGCGCAGGGCATTGAGCCACAGCGAAAAATACCCGCTCTGGCTTTCGGCCAGTTGTTCCTCATCGAGCGGCTGCATCCCGCGTTCTAAGACTTCGAGCAGGTGCAGACCGTAGCCTGTTTCAATCGGCCCGGCGACGGTATTCAGTTCAGCATCGCGCGCCACCGTTGCATAACTTTCGACCAGATAACTGAGAATCGTCCAGCCTACATCGCCCCCGTTCGCGGCGCTGGCGGTGTCGGCAGAGAGATCGCCCGCAACCGCCTCAAAAGATTCCCCGGCTTGCAGCCGCGCCTGCGCTGCCCGGATACACCCTTCGGCGGCAACACGTACTTCAGGCGAGGGTGCTTCACCAGCGGCGGGCGCTGGATCAAAAGCGCACAGGATATGCCGCGTATGCACGGCTAATTCTTCCGTCGGGACACTCGCGGCGATATACGCATACAACCGGTTCCGCAGCGCTTCGGTGGCGAAGATATAACGGATGTCATCTGCCGTAAGGCCAGAGATCGCGATAGCTTCGGCATACCATTCAGCGATAAACTGCTGGGCCAATGGATTCATCACCAGTTCGTTGACCGAGACATTGGTCCATAGGCTGAAAAAGGCGTTTTCCTGGGCTGCCGCATCTTCGGCGGTGGGCGTAAGGCCGAGTTTCTGTCCCTCTTGCCAGAGCAGCCGCTCCTCTTCCATCTGAGTCAGCACTGCATCGCCCAAAACGACTGGATTTTGCAGGTTGGTGATCAGATTGCTCACATACTGCGGAGCCAGCCCCAGGTTACCCCCGGTGAGTTCGTAGAACTTTTCCAGTTCGCCCAAATATTGCCAGCGCACAAACCGCACGCGCATCAAAAATTCGCTCTGCGGAATGGGTTCCCCGTTGATGGTGGATGCGCTGCCGGGGTCTTGCGCATAACCCGGCAAGGCGGCGAACACGATCAACAGCCCGGCCAACAGGATCGCGCTGGTATGGCGCAGCGAGACAAAACGGAACATATACAGCCTTTCGTGATTTAACGTACCTCACAGTTATGGTAATAATAGCCCAATCTGTGCCGGGGGGAAAATAGGCCGGCAGTAGGGGATAAACCCGGCGCGCAGATCGGGAAAAGACGCTGGTTTGGGGGCGGGGTTTCCCCCAAAAAACCGGTGAGCGGTACAATAGACACTACAAATACTTCATTGGCGGAAGGGGTGTGTCATGATAGAAGGATGCGGCGGGTGCTGTCTGAGCCTGATTCTGATTCCCCTGTTGTGTCTGGCAATCGTCGCGTGCGGCGTGATTTATGTCTATACCAACGGCCCAGAGCCGCCGCTTTCTGATCGATTCAAAGCCAGCAGCGCCGAAGCCCAGGCGTTTGACACGGCGATCCAGAATGCCGCGAACCAGATTACCACCGGGTCTTTTGACGGCGGGGGGTTTGTGATCCAGTTCGACCAGCGTCAGATGTCGTCCTGGCTGACGCTGGAAGGGCAGGATTTCGCCGAGGATCATGATCGCAGCTTCCCGTTCGAGAACGTGCAGGTGAAACTGGACGGGGGGAAAATGATCTTTTATGGCGAACTGGCGCGTTACCGCCTCAATCTGCCGCTGCGCGTGACGATCAAGCCGGATATTGATAAAGACGGCAAATTGAAGCTCAAGGTCGAGTCGGCAGATTTTGGCGGGCTGAATCTGCCCGGCGTGCTGCTGAAAGAGATCACCCGCGTGTTGGAAGACGCGCTGATGCAGCCGATTGACGACCTGGGATACAGTTATACGCTCTTTGAACAAACGCTGGTGATCGAGGATGGAGTATTCTCGATGCAGGGG
>JACRBK010000412.1 GCA_016234525.1 Chloroflexota bacterium | reverse complement strand
TTATTGGCGCTGCCATGCGCAAATTGCTTATCCTGGCCTATGGCGTTCTCAAATCCGGGCAGCCTTTTGATCCCCATTTTCGTCCGGCTGCCCCTTGACTTTTAACACAGTATCTTTCCCCGCTGCGCAGAGAAAGGGGGATGGGGGGATAGGGGTAAATAGGAACCAGCAAAGGTTACAGTTGCAAAAACTGGCTACTTCGACTAATTTTCTAGAGAAACACGCATCATTAGCGGCACTGAAGGATACCATGCGCTACGCAGAAAAACATTACCATTGGCATTGGCAGCTTCAATCCGACCCGATCACACTTTGGCCGCTGATCAGCGATACCAACCGTTTTGATCGGGACTCAGGGACGCCGCGCATTGCCGAACAAACCGCGCTCGACAACGCCCGCCAAAAAGTACGCATGTCCATGTTCGGCATGAACATGGCCTATGTGCAGGAGCCGTTCGAATGGACCTATCCGCAGCGCTTCGGCGTGCTGCGGCATTTTGAGGGGGGGCTGTTCGAATACCTGCGCATTTTAGCCGAACTCACGCCGCAGCCTAAAGGGGGAACCCGGCTCGATTATAAGGTGTGGCTGCGCCCGCGTGGTCTGCCTGGCACGCTTGCCACCCCGTTCCAGATGAGGGTTTTTCACCGCGCGTTTGGCAAAAGTTTTCTCAACTTTGACCGGATGGCTGCCAGCGGCGGCCCGACCTATCTCACCACCACCGCGATCAAGTTTGCGCCGGGGGGCCGCCAGAGAATCGCCGCCGCCCGCGAAGCATTACGCACCGATGGGGCTGATCCCGACTTGCTGGACCGGCTGATCCAGACAATTGAAAAGGGCGATCCGATTTTGGTGGCGCGTCTGCGTCCCTATGCGCTGGCGGACGCCTGGAAAGCAGACCGGCAGGAAGTCTTAAAACTCTGTCTGGTCGCCACTCGTCACGGGCTGCTGAGTTTGCAGTGGGACCTGCTCTGCCCGTCGTGCCGGGGTGTCAAAGACCGTCTGCCCACGCTCGGCGGCATCACGCGCACGGTACACTGTGAGATGTGCAACATTGATTTTACCGCCAACTTTGAACGGTCCGTCGAATTGACCTTCAGGCCGAATCCCACCATCCGCGAGGCCGAATTGGGCGTTTTTTGCATCGGCACGCCGCAGGATACGCCGCACGTCATCACCCAACAGTTGATGAATCCCGGCGAAGAACGCGCCGTCACGCCGGTGCTCGATGCCGGGCGCTACCGGGTGAGGACCCTGACATTGCCCGGCGGGCAGGCGCTCCATGCCGAGCACAACGGCCTACCCGAAGTCATCTTGACGGCGTATGATAATGGCTGGCCCAACGATGAGCCGCAGGTCACGACCTACCCGACGCTGCACCTGCATAATCAGAGTACGCAAGAGCAGCTTTTTATGCTCGAACGTATGGCATGGTCCGATCAGGCCGCGACGGCGTCGGAAGTGACGATGCTGCAATTGTTCCGCGACTTGTTCGCCAACGAAGCGCTGCGGCCCGGCGAACAGATTTCGGTCGGCAGCCTGGCGATCCTGTTCACCGATCTGCGCGGCTCGACCCGGCTTTACCGCGAGATCGGCGACGCGCCCGCCTTCGGGCTGGTGATGGAACATTTTGATCTGCTGCGCGACTCGGTCAATGACGAAGGCGGTGTGATCATCAAAACGTTGGGCGACTCGATCATGGCGGCGTTTCCGCAGCCTGCCCAGGCGCTGCGGGCCGCGCTGCACGCCCAGCGCGAACTGACTCGCCCGCCGGAGGGCCGCCCACCGCTCAGTCTGCGCGCCGGGATTCACTTCGGGCCGTGTATCGCGGTGGCATTGAATGACCGCTTAGATTATTTTGGATCAACCGTGAATATTGCATCGCGGTTGGAAAGTTTATCAGAAGGGGATAATGTGATTCTTTCAGCAAGTGTATATCAAGACCCAGAGGTAGCGGCCTGGCTGGCGACCGCCGGAAATGGGTTGGCGGTCAGCCCACTTCAAGCCGTATTAAAAGGTTTCGACCAGGAAAATTTTGATTTGTGCGGTGTGAAATATGTCTGATAACTCCCCTACCCCAGGCAAGAACGGACACCGGAAAGATATAGACGTCTCTACCCAAATGTCGCCGATCATCCCAGGGCGCTCAGGGCGGCCCAGTTTTTCGCTGGAGGCGCTGCGCGAACGGGTCGAACAGCAGTTTCAGGAAGAGACGGCCAACCGGCCCGATATTTTGCTCGACCTGGACGACGAAGAAAAACGGCGCGATCTGCTGCGCGAAGTGGTCGATTATGTGCTGGCGGTAGAATCAATCTCCCTTTCGGAGCGCGATAAATGGGTGCTGGTCGATATGGCCTATAACGGCCTGTTCATGTTCGGCCCGCTGGACCGTTATTTGCGCGATGAGCGCGTGACGGAGATCACCGTCAAAGGCCCGACCAAGATTCATGTCCGGTACGGGCTGGGATCGATGCAGCTTGTCGATGCGGCTTTCGAGGACCGGATTCACCTTGAGGAGATGCTCACCCGCGTGTTAGCCACCGGGCAAGCGGTTTTGTCGGAGACTGAGCCGTTTCTCGAAGTGGGTGTGACCCTGGCAGGCCGCCCCGCCCGCCTCAGCCTGATTTCGCCGCCGATCAGCCCGGATTTTAACCTGAGTCTGCGGCTGCATCCGCGCGTCCCGCTCACGCTGGACGATCTATACCACCGTTTTAACGCGATGCAGCCCCAGGCCGCCGCGCTGCTCACGGCGATCTTACAGGCCGGGCATGGATTATTGATCGTGGGCGAGGTTGCCTTAGGCAAAACGACCGCCGCCGGAGCACTGGCTACCGCCCTGCCGACCGATGTCCCGATCATCGCCGCCGAACGCGCCGCTGAACTCACGCTGCCCGCCCATATCACCCGCCTGAGCGCGATCCCACCGACACCGGGCAAGCCGGGGGTCGATTTCACCGATCAGATTCGCGCCGCGCTGGACCAGCGCCCCGCGTGGCTGATCATCGATGAAATTCGGGGTGACGAGTCCGCGGCCGTCTGGGAAGCGCTCACGCGCAATAATGTGCCGCGTTATCTGTGGGTTTTCCGCGGTGATCCTGCGCCGGACCGGCTGCGCAGTGCATTAGGCATGGTGCTGCGCAAACAACGCCCTGGGATCGACCAGCAGGTGATCGATCAGGCGATCCTGCGCCATCTGCCCTTTGTAGCTGCATTCCGGCGAATCAGCGGCCTGCCGCGTCTGGTCCAGATCGCAGAATGGGTGCCCGGCGCATCAGCCGACCAGCCGCCGATCCTACACCCGCTGCAAATCGAACAAGATGGCGTGTGGCAGAACACCGATCACCGCCCAATGCGCTTATGACCAGGAACGCCCAGCCATCACACGTTAGAGTTGTGTTTTGAGACGACACCCTTATTTTGCGCTTGCGAAAGGTAAACTAAATTTATGTCTGACTTCATTTCACGCGAAGAACTCGCCAAAATGATCGATCATTCGCTGCTCAAGCCCGAAATCACGCGGCAGCAGACCGCCGCCGGGATTGAGGTCGCGCTAAAACACAACGTCGCCGCGGTGACCGTCAAGCCGTGTTATGTGGCGCTAGCGGTCGAGCAGGTGGCGGGCAGCAGCGTTAAGGTCAACCCGGTGATCGGCTTTCCGCTCGGTTATGACACCACGCTGACCAAAGTGTTCGCCACTTCTGAAGCCGTGATACGCGGGGCACACGAAATCGACATGGTGATCAATATCGGGGCGCTGCTCGGCGGAGACGATGATCTTGTACAAGAAGATATTGCTTCGGTCGTCAAAGCCGCCGGAGATTGTGCCGTCAAAGTCATTTTAGAGATCGCCTATTTAACGAATGAGCAGATCGTTTGCGCCTGCAAACTGTGCGAGGCTGCCGGAGCGAGTTTTGTCAAAACCAGCAGTGGATTCGCGGCGTCTGGCTACACCATCGAAGCGTTAAAACTCATGCGCGCCAGTGTCAGCGAAAAAGTCCAGGTCAAGGCGGCGCACGGCGTCCGCTGCCTGGATGACGCGCTGGCCGTGCGCGCTGTCGGCGTGACTCGTTTTGGCGCCACTCAGACTGAAAAGATCATGGCAGAATGGGAAACACGGTTTGGTTAATTATAAACACTTCCAACGGATCGCCGGGATCATATTAGTGTTGGGCCTGCTGGCGGGGGTGATTCCAGCCGGGGCGCAGTTTACCCCACTGCGTGGGGAAGCTGTCAGCTATCAGCCGTCAGCTATCAGCCTTACCTCTCACTGCTGCGCAGCGCCGGGAGAGAGCAGAGAGGCCGATCACGGTCCCCTCTCCAACTCGGTTGGAGAGGGGGTAGGGGGTGAGGCCGCTCTTGTAGGGGCGCAGCAAGCAGCGCCCGGCTTTTCCCCTCTCCGCCAGCAGGGGCTAATTCCTCAAACGAAACTCGCCCCCGATCCGATCACTGCGTTCGCGGCGGTGATCCTGCCCGGCGTGAAGACTCCCCCGGCCCATTTTGGCGTGTATCTTGGCGAAGGGCTGCTGCTGACCAACTGGCACCCCTGGACGCTGGACGGGCGCGAGTATACCAGCGAGGAACCCATCCTCTCGCCCAGCCGCCACGCGCCCGCTTATGATGCGGACGGCGTGGACGATCCCGGCGAGCAGATTCTAAAAATGGCCGACTGTTCCGGCATATGGACGGAAACTGCCGCCGCCGACTGCCTCCCCTTCACCTGGATCGAAGGGGCCGGGGCGATCTTTCCGGCGGCAGGGGATACGCTCGACAGCGCTCCGGTTCCAATCGTGAGTCTGCTCTACGCCAGCCGACACTATGACCTCGCGCTGTTTGCGGTTGATGCGCAGATGGTCGAGAGTCGCGGCGTGATTCCCGCCCGCCTGAGCGCGATCCCCACTGGGGCCGATCATGCCGTCAACGCAGCAGAATTAATTGCAGACATGCAACCAATTCTCACCCCGGCGCGGCTGCCAACCGGCACGCCTGCGCTGCTGCCCGCCGTCGAAACTTATTCGCTGACCGGCCCCTGGCGTGTGCCGTCTTTGGCGGCGGATGTGCCGAATCTGCCGCAAGGCAGCCCGGTATTCGACGCGGCTTCCAGTGACCTGATCGGGTTGGTCTGGCGCGGCAGCGGATCCAAAACGCAGCCGGAGTCATGGATCACCCCGGCAGCGGCCTGGATTCCAGCGTTGTTTGCGGTGTCGGATGAACTGAATAACAATGATCTGCGCGCCGTGCTGGCATCTGCCAATTTCGCGCCGCTGGATGGTGCGTTGACCCTGGACGATCCGATTGCCCCCGAACTAGGCAACGGCGGGATCGATGTGCTGCACTATACGCTCGATCTCGCGTTCGACCTGGATCAAAAGACGATCTCAGGCACGGCGGCGCTGCGTATCCGAGCGACGATTCCCCAACTTAACACCTTTGGGTTAGACGCTGCCGGGCTGGAAATCGAGCAGGTGACGGTAGATGGACAGGACGCGCCATTTATTGCTAAAGAGCAAAAAATGATCATCCAGATCCCCGCCCCGCTGGATTACGGCGCAGAGTTCGAGACGGTGATCCGCTATCGCGCACAGCCGCAGCCGATCACCAGCCGCTATATGCCCTACCTGCATATCGGCGTATTTTTTGACGAGGGCCGCGTCTCGATGCTGAACCAGCCCGACGGCGCGCATACGTGGTTCCCCTGCAACGATCACCCTTCTGACCGGGCGACGTATGACTTTTTTGTGCGCGTCCCTGCCGATCTGGCAGCGGTGGCAAACGGGGTGCCGCTGGACGCGATCAATAATGACGACGGCACGTATACTCACCACTGGCAAATGATTGATCCGATGGCGACGTATCTTGTGACGATTGCTATCGCGGATTATGCGTCCATCGAAGAAAAAACCTCCGGCGATGTACAGATCACCCACTACGTATATGCGGATCGCGTCGAGGATGGGCGGGTCGTGTTTGGTTATACCAGCGCGGCGTTAGACATGCTGCAAGACCTGTTCGGCCCCTACCCCTACGCCACCTATGGGCATGTCGTCGTGCCGCGCGTGGGGATGGCGCTCGAAACGCAGGCAATGACCACCATGCCCGACAGCCTGTTGGATGGAACCGAAGAAGCCGCTTTTGGGTTGATGGTGCATGAACTGGCGCATCAATGGGTGGGGAATACGGTGTCGCTCAAAAACTGGGTAGACATCTGGCTGAACGAGGGTTTCGCCACGTATGCCGAATGGCTGGCGCGCGAGCAGCGTTTCGGCGCGGAATCCGCCTGGGCCGCGCGTGATTTTTCCGAGCGGCAGTTGATGACCGACCAGCGCACGACCCCGTTAGCGGCTCCGCAGCCCGGCGAGATGTTCAGCGCCGCCAGTTATGATAAGGGCGCGTGGCTGTTGCACATGTTACGCGGGCAGATCGGCGACGATGAATTTATTGCACTGCTGCAACAATATGCTGAGACGTTCAGCACCCGCCCGGTAGATTCGGCGGATTTCTGGCGGCTGGCGGAAGAGGTCAGCGGGCAGGATTTAGGGTGGTTCTTCGAGCAGTGGCTGTTATGGGGCGGCATCCCGCGTTATACCCTTTACTGGTCGAAGGGGGATGTGCTGCTGTGCGCGGATCAGCCCGATCTATACCGGCTCGATCTGCCGGTGCGGTTTATCCAGACCGAGTTTACTCACGAGGATGTGATTCTAAAGGTGCGCGAGGCCGAAACGCGCGATAGTTTCCCGCTGAGTTTTCTCCCCGGCGAGGTCGTGGTGGATCCCGATCAGACGGTGCTGGCACAAGTGCAGATTCAGCCGATTGAGACGCTGCCGGTGGGGTGTGCGATTCCGGCGGCGGGAAATTAGGTCCGATGGACGCGATCATAAAGGACTTGCTCGCCCAGGTAGAATCTTCTGATCTCGATATTCAGGAAGAGGCGTTAGTACAACTGGGATTTGTTCTCCAAAAGAGCAATACTATTCAATACGGTGACGACGATTCCGACTGGTTCCCTGCAATCTTGCATAACCTACGGCTTAACTTAGGAGAGCAGGCCGAAGTTGCGGCAACCCTCGCAGATGTTTTCCTGGCTGGGAAATGTCGCAAAACGGGACTTCTGGCAACCTTAAAGCAGGCGACAAGAACTGCCGCTGTAGGCCCCTTGCTTAGAGCGATAGGCAACTTTAGAGAGCATTTACCTGAATACGATCCCCGCACCATTGAGCAAGCTGTGGATGCACTGATAGTGATGTTGCATTATCCGGTTAAAGATGACGCCGAACGTACACCGATACCGATCCCTGAAGTTGCCGAGGCACTCGTCAAATGTAACCCAGAGAATGTTTTAGCGATCTTGATACAGGCTAATCATCCCTATTATTCTGAGATGGCGAAAGAAGCACTGTGTAGAGCGTTAACCTATGGCGAAGCCCATGAAGTTGTAGACAGCAAGCTATTGGCCGCAGTTCCTCCCCCTCACTCCAACAGAGTTAGTGACGGGGAAGTTGACATAAGCTGGTATAACGCTATGGCGATGAAGTGGAGCAAGCTTAAAAAGACGGCTGAAGAATTATTGGCGGCTTCGTTGCAGGGGCGTGTACAGTATCACTATACACGTTATGGCCCTGGCGAAAGTGAAATCATGACGAGAGCATGGATCACGTTGGACCAGGAAGAAATATTGACCGCCTCAACCGCGATCTGGATCAGGGAGTTTTTTAAGCTACCGCTCGATATGCGTCAGGCTAGGCTGGAAGACGCAGATAACCTGATCTCCTCTAAAGCACATGTGAATCTGCTCCAACAGAATATTTTATCGACTTACCAGTTCGTCCATTCTCTTGAACTCTATCTTGGTCTACCGATAGATGCGGCGATGGCATCACCCAACCCGATCATCAGAGCTTTCTCCATGCTCGATAGGCGGCTGGGGAAAAGACGGCTGAAGCAGATCAAACTCACCCAAACAGAGCATGAGTGCAGCAAAAAATGTTATGAAATTCGCTGTGAGGCTGAAGGGCTAAAACTTTCAGCCAACGAATAAGCGCTTCAGTTCACCAACCACCGGACAAAAAAAATAGCCAGGGGTTGTCCCCTCTCCATCTTTGATGGA
>JACRBK010000411.1 GCA_016234525.1 Chloroflexota bacterium | reverse complement strand
TTGTTGGTAAGGAAGGGGATTGCTGCGCCGCCACTGCGCATGAAAATAGGCCGCATCTTCGGGAACGTCGGTCAGCGTATAGGTGATCTGGTAGAAAAAACCAGCTACCTGTTCCTCTGTCAGATTTTCCAGCGTGATGCGGGCGCTCTGGCGAAACGGCATTTCCCAATAGCTGTTGAAACCTCCGGCGGGATTAACACACACCGCCAGCGAACTGATGTTGCAGCGCACGCCCCACCCATTGCAGAAAAAGTCGCCCAATGGCACTTCAACGGATGGCGCAGACTCGCCATCCCAATAAAAACGGATCACCAACTTACGCCACCATACCGGGGCCACTGTTATCCACAGATGCTGGATCGCGCCCGGCCCAGTGATCTCAGCCAGAGTCACTGTTTCGCGCGGGGCAATGTCAATCGATGGGGAGACTTTCCAGCCCTGGCCCAACTCGCGCGCAGGGCTGGCCCCTGTGCCGGTGGTTGCCATACCCGCTTTCCCTTTTTCCCCGGTAAAATTTTCGGCACTGATCGAGCGTGTCTGGGCATTCGACAGGCGTGATAGATTTCCTAAAGACATATTGAGACCGTTAAAATTAGACATTCTAATTATTTCTCCTCTAACTTCTATCTTTAATCAGTATACCAAAATCGAAAACTAGTTGCCCCCAGCCGGGTTTATACGTACAATTTGTCGTCACTGCTTCACGCACTCTGGCAGCATCAGGAGTGTGTTTGAATTTAGGTTTAGCCCTGAGGAGTCACCCTATGCTTAAAAAGTCTTTGTCGTTCGTTCTCGTTTTAGTGATGGCGCTCATGCTGATCCCCAATGTGGGCGCGCAATCGCCGTTGGGCAGCGAAGATAATCCCATCCAGGTCTATTTCGTCCCTTCTGGTGAGGCCCAAACCATCGTCGAAGGTGGCGAAGTCTTGGCGGAAGCCCTGAAGGAAACCACCGGCCTGAACTTTGAGGTGCTGGTTCCCACTTCGTATGCGGCGACCATCGAAGCGATGTGCAGTGCGCCCGACAAATCCATGGGCTTCATCCCGGCGGCAGGTTTTGTTATTGCCAACAATCGCTGCGGTGTGACTGTCAGCGCGTCGGCCATTCGTAATGGTTGGTCGGTCTATTGGGCGCAGTACGTGGTGCGCCGCGACAGCGACATCTACACAATCGGCGATCTGGCGGGCAAAACCTGGGGTTATGGTGATCCTGGTTCGACCTCTGGTTATATCGTCCCTGCCACTGAACTGAAAGCATTGGGCATTGTCCCCGGCCAAGAAGTTCAGACCGGCGGCCACAACCAGACCATTCTCGCCGTGTATAATGGCGAAGTCGATTTTGGGACCACCTTCTTCAGTCCGCCGATCACCCCCGGCGCACCCTGGGCCATTGGCGATCTGGCTGAACCGTATGATCTTTCGGTTGACGAGAGTTATATCGGCGAAGATGGCGAGCTGTATGTGGGCGATGTGCGCGTGATGGATGCGCGCCGTTCCGTCCGTGAAACGGCCCCCGATGTGGTCGATCAGGTCCGCATTCTGCGTGCCAGCGCCCCGATCCCGAACGATACCCTGAGCTTTGGCCCGGATTTCCCCGCGGAAGTTCAGCAGCAGATCACCGACGCGCTGGTCGCATTGGCTCAGGACAAAGAAGCATGGGACGCGACCGCTTTGGCGGCTTCGTACAGTTGGACAGGTCTCGCCCCGGTAGAAGACGAGGCGTTTGATGTCGTGCGCGGTTGGTTCGATGTTTTGGGCCTGACCGAAGAAGATTTCTTCAATTAATCCACCGTTCAGCTAACTGGTGAGTGACAACGGGCAGAGCGAGTGATCTCCTCTGCCCGCTTGTTAATTCGGAGTTTTGAATGCTTAAAATCGAACACCTTACAAAAGTTTATGACAATGGCGTTGTGGCGCTCAGAGATGTCAGCTTTGAAATACCCGACGGTCAATTTTTGGTGATCATCGGGCTGAGCGGTTCAGGTAAATCGACGCTACTGCGCTGCATTAACCGCCTGATCGCCCCTACCGAAGGGCGAATTTTGTGGGATGGGATCGACGTCACCGCTGCGACGGATGAAGAACTGCGCCAGATTCGCCGCCGGATCGGGATGATCTTTCAGCATTTTAATCTCGTCAAGCGCGCGCCGGTGATCACGAATGTGTTGGCGGGGCGGCTGGGTTATACCAATCCCATATGGAGTTTTGTTAACCATTTTTCCAGCGAAGATAAAAAGAAGGCGTTACAAAAATTAGATCGGGTCGGCATCCGGGATAAAGCGTATGTGCGCGCCGACCAACTCAGCGGCGGCCAGCAGCAGCGTGTCGGGATCGCGCGGGCGCTGATGCAAGAACCCGCCTTGATGTTGGCTGATGAACCCGTCGCCAGCCTCGATCCGGCGACCTCACATTCCGTGATGAAGTATCTTGAACAACTTAATCATGAAGACGGAATCACCATCCTGTGCAGCTTGCATTTTCTCAGCCTGGCGCGGACCTATGCAGACCGGATTATCGCGCTTAAAGATGGGTTGATGGAGTTTGACGGTCTGCCGGATGAAATTGATGAGCAACGTTTTAAAGATATTTATGGCGAAGATGCTGTGCGCATCGAAATTGCGTAGGGGGACATTGTGAAAAGGTCAGATTCAACTTTATCACCCTCACAAACCGCCCTGCGCCGTCTGCTGATTGTGCTGGGCGTGGTGATCGGGATAGCGCTGTA
>JACRBK010000417.1 GCA_016234525.1 Chloroflexota bacterium | reverse complement strand
TGTGCTCAAAGATGTCAGTATGGCCGAGTTAATGCGTGCCCTGGAGGCGGTCCGTCAGGGTACGGCCTCCTTAGATCCCGCTGTGACCCACCGGGTGATGGCGATGCTGCGCCAGAAAAACGCGCAGCGTAATCCGTTCAAAGACTTGACGGAGCGCGAACTGCGGGTGCTGTTTCTAGTCGCTCAAGGCAAAACAAACACGGTTATTGCTGAGGAACTAGTGTTGAGCGAAAAGACGGTGCGAAATTACGTCAGCTTAGTCATTACAAAACTGGGATTCACCAACCGCGTCGAGGCCGCTACGTTTGCCATGCAAAACCGGATCGAAGACTTCCTGCCGGAGACCGATCTTGAGGACAATGACTGACGCGGCCTGCGTCATGAGTATCACTTGAGTTCAGAGCCAATCGATTGCCACGCAAGTTCAGACAAAAAGCCCGTAAGGCGCGGAAATTGTATCCAGCCTACTCTACCAGCTAGTGCAGGACTTGATCTGGTCATGTTTCTCCCGTGATCGAGGTTTTCCTGAGCAACCATCCTCGGATAAGCACGTTTTAAGTCTCAATTTGGGCAGGCTGAGGACTGATGAGGGCAAAGCCCAGCTTGGCTGCTTTTTTGCGCAAGGCAGTGAGCTCACGTTCGCGGTGTTTTTGTTCGTAAGCCTCGGCCCCCAGGTCTTGATAGGGAACATGATGGGTCAGCAGAAAATAGACCGTGCGAGCAATTTTATGGGCGGTGGCGACCTGAGCAAACTGCGGACCAGCCTGAGCGCGTTTACGCCGATAATAAGCCCCAAAGGCACTGGGACTCCGCGCCACAGCCAGTGCCGCTTGGCGAAAAGCTTGCCCAGCTCGATTGGTCGTGGGCAGCGTCTCGCTATGTAATACCTTGCCACCCGAGATTGCATTGTGCGGGGCCAGGCCCAACCACGACGCAAAATGCTTAACCGTGGGCCATTTGCTCATATCGGTGCCGATTTCAGACAGAATCGTCTGGACTAAGGCGGCACTCAAACCGTCCACCATGGTTAGATCCACTCCAGTGAGCCGGATCGCGGCAGTCTGGACATCGACCGCCGGCGAATGCCGGTGACGCCGCTTGGGCTTGGATGGAGGGAGAGGGTCAGTGACTGTCCAACGCGGTTTCATGACCGAAAATTGTCGCTCAACCTCGGCATCACAGGCCGCTATCTGAGTCGTGTAGAAATCATATAATTCGAGGGACTGCTTCAGGATAAACAACTGCTCTTCTTTCCAATCTCCCGTCAACGCTTTTGCAATCATGTCTTCCGAAGAATGACAGGCAGGATGGCGCCATTGAGCCAGTCGGACCGCATCTCGCTCACCCGCCACAATCGCGCGCAAGATCGCCTGTCCCGTTGTGCCCATCACATCTGTGAGTACCTGAGGCAATTGGATATTCATCTGTTGAAGCGCTTTTTGGATATGCAAGATATGCGGGGACCGATGTTGGACCAGTTGCGCGCGATGCCGCAAGTACCCTCGTAAGCGGCACATCTCGGCGTCGGGTCGAAAGGATCTCGCCAAAAGCCCCAGCCGGTGCAGCTTTTGGATCCATTGGCAGTCCTGATAGTCCGATTTCCGCCCCGGAACATTCTTGAGATGCCGGGCGTTCACCAGATATACCTCGAACCCGCGCGCTTCCAGGATCTCAAACACTGGAATCCAATACACACCGGTGCTCTCCATCGCCACGGTATCGACACCACACTGCGCCAGCCAATCGATTAAGTGGTGCAAATCCGGCGTGAAGGTCCCAAACCGCCGCACCCTTTCCGCATCGCGATCCGCAGGCACACAGGTCCAGATTTCGCGTGACCCGATGTCCAAACCCGCCGCATTTGGATGCACATCGCCTAACGGCTCCCCGATTTCCTTGTGTTTCTTCATCTCTGCCTCCCTCTGCCTCTCGTCGTGTATTCCAACCCATTCCCAACACGTGTGATATTTTCCTGAGCGGGGTCGAAACCGCTTGCGGCTCGCCACCAGTGGTGAAATCATCCGGGAATGGGGACCATGTTTTGACTCGGACTACGCTGAGGCTTTCGCCGCTTGTGTACCAATAACCTCGTGGCCTTGTTTTGGAATACAAGCCCATCCTACCCTGCCTAGGCGCCTGTCGCTAGCTGCAGTTCGGTTGCTCGACGGGAGGAATGCGCCCGCGCAGGGCTTGTTTTGACCTTGCGATGCCGCACGTTTCTGGGTACGAGGTGCTGCAATATGTGCGCGGTCAGTCCCGGCTGGACAATATGAAAGTCTTGATCCTGACCGCTCGCCCTAATCTGGTTCCTGAAGTCGCCGCCTTGGGTATCGATGGCTGGTTGTCCAAACCGATTATGCCTGCCGATCTGACGCAGGCCGTGAACCAGATTCTCGCCGGGATTTGTTAGGTTCTCATTGTATTGGCGCGCTGATGAACGCGCCCGGCGGAACGATTGAATCAGGGCGTGGTCCCATTTTGTGCCTGATCTAACAAATTCTGCACGCTGACCTGATGATAACTCCAACCACAGTTGATAGAACATAAATCCTGAAGGATCGGCAGTGCTTCACTGTAATAACCGCCGTTGACG
>JACRBK010000416.1 GCA_016234525.1 Chloroflexota bacterium | reverse complement strand
TCACAATCTCCGCGACAAACCAATCAGCAGACGCGCCATCGAGCAGCCGGTGATCAAACGTGAATGAAAGATAGACCATCGGGCGAATGCCGATAGCGTCGTTTTCCAATACCACCACCCGTTTTTTGATCGCGCCTATGCCCAAAATACCCGTCTGCGGCTGGTTGATGATCGGAGTAGCGAACAGGCTGCCTGCCACGCCGTGATTGGTGATCGTGAAAGTTCCGCCGCTCACATCGTCGGGCTTGAGCGATCCGGCCCGCGCGCGCTGCGCCAGATCGTTCACCTGACGCGCCAGGCCGGGCAGCGAAAGTTCGTCGGTATGTTTGATCACCGGGACGATCAACCCTTCGTCCAGCGCGACCGCCATCCCGATATTGATCTCGCGCAGCAGCAGAATTCCCGCGTCGGTCCACTGGCTGTTGACCAGAGGATGGCGGCGCAGTGCTTCAGCCGTCGCCGCCATAAAATAGGCGGTGAAGGTGAGATTAATGCCACGTTTGCCAAATTCAGCTTTATTCGCTTCGCGGTGAGCGACTACCGCGCTCATATCGGTTTCAAAGACGGTGGTCACATGCGGCGCGGTCTGTAACTTGCTGCGCACCATATGTTCAGCGATGCGGCGGCGCATGGTGCTGAGCGGGATCAGATCGCCGGGCTGACCGGGCGCGGGCGGCGCTTTGTGGACATGATCGGCGGGCGCGGCAGTGGGCGGAGTCGTCACTGGGGCAGGCGCAAGCGCGGGCTGCCGGTATAGATCATCGGTGGGCTTGAACAGATCGCCGCTGCCGGGCTGTTCCCAGGGGGGCAGCGATTTTTCAGGCTGAGCAGCAGACGGCGCAGCGGGCCGTTTTTCAAGGTAATCCATGATGTCTTTTTTGGTCACGCGCCCACCATGGCCGGTCCCAGTGATCTGGTTCACGTCGATCCGGTGTTCCGCCGCGATCCGCGCGACGACTGGTGTCACATGGGTGGTGTTAGCGCGAGCCGGGGCGGGCGGCGAAACCGGGATCGGGGGTAACGGAGCCGGGGGAACCGGCGCACTGCTCCCCATCGCGGCATGTCCGAGCGCGGCGACCATTTCAGCCTGCGGTGCATCGGGCACGACCTCGCCCGGCTGGCCGATCATCGCTAACACAGCCCCGGCGGGGACGGTCAGCCCTTCTCCGACATAAATTCTGAGGACGGTCCCGCTCACGGAGGAGGTGACTTCGGACGTGACTTTGTCGGTTTCGACTTCGACCAGTGGTTCATATTCCTGGATCACTTCGCCGACCTGCTTTAACCATTTCCCGACGGTCCCTTCGACCACACTTTCGCCCATCTGGGGCATAATGACTTTGGTTGCCATAAAGGTGTTATTCCCCTCAACGGTTATAGACGTCAGTTGAGAGTAATCAGTTTTTAGTAGTTAGTTCTTAGTAAAAGCGGAATTTGGGGCTTCTGGCCCACACCCAGTTCAATACTAAGAACTAAAAACTAATAACTAACTACTTGTTTAATAGGCGGCCAGGTCCCGGATCGCGCTGGCGATCTTTTCTGGGCTGGGCATAAATAAATCTTGCATCGGATGGGCAAACGGCACACCCGGCACATCCAACCCGGCCAGGCGGCGGATCGGCGCGTCCATATACTCGAACGCCTCATCGCTGAGAATAGCGGCGATCTCTGCGCCGTAACCCAGAAAACGGTTATCTTCGTAAACGATCAAGGCTTTGCCGGTCTTTTTGAACGAGTTGAGGACTGTCTCAGTGTCCAACGGAACCAGCGTGCGAATATCGACCACCTCGCACTGAATCCCATCTTGATCGGCGACCATCTGCGCAGCCTGGAGTGTGTAATAATGCATCATGCCGTAGGCATACACGGTGACATCCGTCCCCTTGCGAGAGACATTCGCCGGGCCAATCGGCACTGTGTAATCATGTTCGGGGACATCGCCGCGAATCAGCCGGTAACCTTTTTTGGGCTCGAAAAACATCACCGGGTTCGGATCGCGCACCGCCGATTTGAGCAAGCCCTTCGCGTCATAAGGATTGCTGGGGATGACCACCTTTAACCCTGGACGGTGTGCGAAAAAAGCCTCGGCGCTCTGCGAGTGATACAGCCCGCCACCGATCCCGCCGCCGTAGGGTGAACGGATCACCATCGGCACATTCCATTCGCCGTTTGAGCGATAGTAAATATAGGCCGCTTCGTTGACGATCTGGTTAAATGCCGGGTAGATATAATCAGCGAACTGGATTTCGCAGATCGGGCGCATCCCGACCAGTGCCGCACCGATCCCCACCGCGACAATGCTCAGTTCGGCTAACGGGGAGTCGATCACCCGGTCCGGGCCATATTTATCGTATAAACCCATCGTGGCGCGGAAGACACCCCCGCGCGGGCCGACGTCTTCCCCCGTGATGAACACATTTTCATCGCGGGCCATTTCTTCGTCCATCGCCTGGCGGATGGCATCGATCAAAGTTATATCTGGCATTTTATGATTCTCCCGATAGCGTTGGATCAATCATGCAGCGGCTTAAAGACCGGACCCAGGGCATCTTCTGCCGGGGGATAGGGAGCAGCCAGCGCATTCGCCTGTGCCTCGTCGATTTCCTGGCGGGCGCGCGCCTCTACATCCTCAATCTTCTGATCATCCAACAGGCCGCGTTCGCGCAGATAGATCTGATAACGCAGGATCGGATCGTGCCGCTTCCACTCGTCCACCTCATCCCGCGAGCGATAAGTACGATCATCGTCGTCGGATGAGTGCGGCACCGGGCGGTAAGTTTTGGCTTCGACCAGGGTAGCGCCGCCGCCGCCGCGTGCTCGCTCGATCGCTTCTTTCATCACGCGATACGAGGCCAGCACGTCATTACCGTCTACAATCGCGGCAGCAATGCCGAACATGGGCGCACGATCTGCTACGTTGGCGACCGCCATCTGTTTTTCCATCGGGACTGAGATAGCATAAATATTATTTTGCACCAGGCAGATCATGGGCAGTATGTGAACGCCTGCCCAGTTCAGACCTTCAAAAAAATCACCTTCGCTGGTTGATCCTTCGCCTAATGTGACCACTGTCACCCGGTCCTGACCACGCAGTTTGCACGCCAGCGCGACGCCCGCCGCCTGGGGAACCTGAGTCGCTACCGGGCTGGACGGTGGCAGCATCCCCTGAGCGCGCCCGGTGAAATGCGATGGCATCTGGCGCGCTCCGCTGGTCGGTTCGCCCAGCTTACCAAACACCGCCAGGTAAAAGTCACGCGGGGTATAACCGAGCGCCAGCGCGAACGCCAGATCGCGGTAGTAAAGGTGAGCATAGTCATGCCCGCGCCGCATCGCGTAGGCCGCCCCGACCTGGATCGCCTCGTGTCCGATGCCGGAAATATGGAACGCGATCTTACCCTGGCGGTGCAGCACCCAGGTGCGTTCATCTATCCGGCGCGCGCGAACCATCTGCCAGTAAAGCTCCAACAGCGCAGCGGGATCGAGATCAACCCCGGCATCGTCTATTTGATGCACGGTCTGTACTTCGGCTGTCATCAATTTTTTTCGCTCCTGTCTCATTCAATTGGGCGTGTCGGACCTAACGCGCGCCCATCGTGATTCAGATTATAGACAATATTCAAGATGCCTAATAAATAAATTCATAAACCTCATGGCCCGGCGCGACAAGCCTCACTGGTAGGTGTGATCTGGACGGACACGGCGCGGTTTCGTACAATAGCGGTGTGAGCTTTCACCTTGTTCTTTCACAATATAGGGAATCTCTATGGCGCAGCCTGATCTATCCTCTGTGGAACGCGAACACATTTATCGCCGCAATTTTCTTTTTTTCCTGGGGGATTTTGTCATCTTCGGTATTGGCATCAGCATGATCGGGGGATCTACCGTCATCCCTGATTTTGTGCGCAAACTGACCGATTCCGAAGTCCTGATCGCTCTCTCCAGCCAGATGTTTGAGATCGGCTGGCTGATGCCACAGTTATTAGTCGCGCGGCGGTTGATGGGTGTCGCCAACAAAAAATGGTGGTTTGTCACGCCGAATATCCCGGTACGCACGTTAATTTTGATTTTCGGCATCCTGATCGCGCTGTTAGGGCCAGATCGCCGCGCCGAGATTTTAATCGCCTTCCTGATTTTGTACGGGCTGTCCGGAATAGGGGATGGACTGGTCGGCGTCCCCTGGGTTGATCTAATAGGCGGCAGCCTGGACAGCCGGTGGCGCTCTCGCCTGTTCGGGTTTGGAAACGCGACAGTCGGCATCTTGATGTTAGGGCTGGCGCCGCTGGTGGGCCTGATTTTGGGCGACAAAGGGCTGGGCTTTCCCAACAATTATGCCCTGTTGTTCAGCATCTCCGGCGTGTTATTTCTGCTCACTACACCGATGATGATCTTCGTCCGCGAACTGCCCAGCGGCAAACCTGCCGAGCGTGTACCCTCCATGCGCGAATATCTGCCCGATCTCTCGCGCGTGCTGCGCCAGGATCGCCCCTATCGCGCAGTGATTATCACCCGTGTG
>JACRBK010000415.1 GCA_016234525.1 Chloroflexota bacterium | reverse complement strand
GGTGTTGGCTGCCATCGCGCCGGGACGGGTCTCGGCGGGCGGGAACATTGGACCGCGCAACATGCTGATCCAGTACTACAGCCTGATCAATTCACGCCAGTACTCGCTGGCTTACCAACAGTGGGTTAATCCCGTCCAGACGTATCAGGACTTCGTCAACGGTTATGCTACAACCGCCTCGGTCAGTACCTATTTCGGCGGATTCCAGCCGGAGATCGCGGGCGGCATCACGGGGGCGGTTCCGGCGATCCTGGTCGGGGTGGATATTTACGGCCAGCCCACCGCCTATTCGGGCTGTTATTTCCTGCGTTATAACGATACATCCTCCGGGCTGGGGCTGTGGTCAATCACCGGGGCGAATTTCGCTCAGACTCAGGTAGCCGTAGCCACCGCTTCGCAGGAAATTCTGAAGGGGATCGACTGCTACAATCACCACAACATCTACGGCGTTTACGATACGCCAGAATACACCCTGTCGAATTACTACCAGCTTGTCAATCTGGCAGATTACGCCTCTGCCTATGCCCATTGGATTCGCCCGTCGCAGACTTACCAGCAGTTTGTTACCGGCTGGGCCGATACCTCTGAGACGGTGCTGTTTTATGGCAGTTACCAATCCGTGAATCGAGTCGGCGCGGCAGAAACCGGGCGGATTCCCGTGGTGCTGTTCGGTTATCATAACGATGGCAGTTTGGTGGGCTATCAGGGCTGTATCGGCATCGGCTTCAACGCGAACGTGCCGGGCGGCTGGGGATTAGCAGCCGCCTATCTGCGCCCGATGGTGTTTACCACCACCCCCGACGATTGGACGATCAGCCAGGCGCTCAGCGCGCGCTGCTACTAGAGTTATCCGAATTTCCTGGCCCCATTCGCTGCACAGTGAATGGGGCCACTCTTTTGCTGTAAAGGATTGAGTGATAACTATGTTCAGGTTATTGTTGGCTGTTCTTCTGCTCACCCTGCCGTCTCGCGCCGAAACTCAGCCGTCGTTTGGAATCACTATCGATGCGGTAAACGCCCCTACCGAATGCGGCCCGCACGGGTGGTGGATCAGCTACACACGGACGACTACTTTTTCTGAGATTGAGGCTTCCAGCCTGACCCGTTATTTCGTGCAGATCGTCAACGATGACATCAATCTGGTGCATTATTGGGGCAGCGGTTACAACGCCTATGTCCAGGATTATTGGGTAACAGCAGGGACCAACCCTATCGCGCTCGCCGGCGGCAGTTATGCGATCCCGCTGTGGTCGACCAGCTACGAGGCCGAAACGCTCGAATACATTCTGCATGGCGATCAGGTGATCTGGCAGGTGCGGGCGGCGGTCACCTGTGAAGATGGTGTCGTGACCCAATATTCGCTCAGGTCGGAACCCTATGAAAGACCTCGTGAGGCGCTGCCCGCCCTGGCGCAGAATCTGGTACTGGCATTAGATAACATTCCGCGTTATCGCAACACATTCACCCAGACGGATTATCTCGGAACGATTGAAGCCTGCCAGACGTTTTTTGTTACTGACGTTTACAAGCCGCGCGCCAGCATTTCTGTCTGGGTGGTCGAATCGCTAACAAACCAGCCAATTCTGATCAATGACCCCAACAATCCCCCGCCTATCGTCGATGTAGCCGATGACTACGGTCAGCCCGGCGGCCAGCCCGTGATTGCCGAATGCGCTGCCGACTGATAGTTTGCTCCATCTGGCGCTGCCGTTCTTCCACCAATTCTTGACAACGATTCCTGAGAATGTTATATTGTTAGGATACTAACGATTAGGGTGCGATTGAAATGCCTGATGAAATGCAAAGTGTAGAAGATTGGGAGCTGTTGGCCCAGTTCGCCCAGACCTACCGCAGTCTGTCTGATGTGTTTATGGAGCAGATTACCATGCACCGCTCCCAGGCCACGCTGCTGTGTAAACTATTCGTTCACGATGGCCTCACTCAATCGGAGATCGCCCAGCAGCTTTCCGTTCAAGGCGCGACTGTGACAGATATGCTCCAACGCATGGAAGAGTCCGGTTTAGTCCTGCGCCGCCGCGATCCCGATGACAATCGTCTGGTTCGGGTTTATCTCACGGATGCAGGACGCGAAAAAGAACGTTTCATTACTGAGCAGTTTATGAAACTTGAAAACGCCATTTTCGCGGACTTTGATGAAAGTGAACGAAGCGCGCTGCGCCAGTTCCTTAATCGGTTACTTCGTAATATGAATGGAAAGCGTTAGAGCTTCTTTTTTTGCAGATTTCGTTAGGATGCTAACTGTGTGGGTACAAATGATATGCCACCTAATGAAATGACGGCTGAACGCTGTCGTCAGATGAAGTCATTTTAAGATCACACCGGATTCAACCGCTCGATCAGTGACGAAAGGATAGATGATCTCATGAAAGCAGTACGTCTCAACCAATGGGGGCAATCGCTCGCAGTTGAGGACCTTTCTCAACCCACGCCGACCAATGAAGAAGTGCTGGTGCACGTCCATGCTGCCTCTCTCAATCCTGTCGATTCATTTGTTATCGCTGGGTATTTACAATCCATGCTGCAAGTACCGCTGACTCCTGGCACTGACTTCGCGGGTGAAGTGGTGGCGGTCGGTGCCGATGTGACGCACGTCAAACCGGGTGATGCCGTCTATGGTATGATTCCCTTGCGCGGCGGGGCGTTCGCGGAGTATGCCGTTGCAAAAGGAAACGAGGTTGCTCTGAAGCCGCTTACCCTGGATTACATTGAGGCCGCCGCCGTACCCCTGGCTGCGATAGCCGCCTGGCAATCCTTGTTCGATCTTGCTCAAGTGCAAAGTGGCGAGCGGGTGCTGATTCATGGTGCAGGGGGAAGCGTTGGCAGCCTTGCTGTTCAGTTAGCAAGACACAAAGGCGCTTATGTCATCGCCAGCGACCATTCAGGGAAAAAAGCATTCCTTCGGGAACTTGGGATCGACCAAATCATCGATGCTCAGGTGCAGCGGTTTGAGGATGTGGTTGGTCAGGTCGATATCGTCCTTAATTTCGCCAGTGATGATCTGGTAGAACGTTCTTATTCTGTCCTCAAACCGGGTGGGCGTTATGTCACGACCTTGCAGCAGCCCGATCAGGATGAAGCCGAACGTCGCGGCGTTCGCAGTCTGGCGGTGTTTGCCCAGCCCACCCCTGACCATCTATCCCAGATCGCAGGATTAATTGATGCTGGCAAAGTCAAGGTGTCGGTACAGCGCACTTTTCCGCTGCTTGAAGCGCAAGCCGCCCTGGATTTTCGGCAGACCGCAACCACACCCGGAAAAGTCGTGCTGATCGTGGGTTGAGGTTGGATGGAAATTTAGTTTACCCCTACCGCCCCGACTCCCCCTTTCTCTGCTCGCTGCGCAGAGAAAGGGGGGAGGATTTTCCCCCAAGTAAGTTTATTTCCCCGTCAAGAGCCTGCTTGTGGATCTGATAAATATTCACACGACAAAAATCACCTTAACCGCCGCAAAATTCGCTCTCGTCTTTGTAAGCAATCTATTACGCAGAAGAACCATGCTATATTGATTATGTTTGCTTAATCAACCAGAGCGGAGGATCAGTGGGGAGCAAAACCAAATCGCAGGAAAAAAAGGGGTGTCTGCGCCATACTCTACAGGGCGGCATAGTCCTGGTGATTGCCATCATAGGAATTATTGGGCTGGTATTGGTCACTGATCCGAAAGAAGAGAATTCAGAAACGAACAGCGCAGAGTTAACCAAAATCGCAGCAGCCTATTTAACCGCTACCGTTGAAACCTGGACGCCAGTCCCAACTCCGACCGCGCCCGCAACGGCAACGCTCACCTTCACACCAACGTTTATACCCACGTGGACACTTAGTTCCAATGATACGCCGGCAGCGATGATCACGCCGCTGCCCAATGCTACCGGACTGCCTGTAACGCCGCAGTCCCAGGTGCTTTATGCCACTGGGAACGCTAATCTAAGACCCTGTCCCCAGATAACCGAAGACTGCGCCCCTGCCGCAGAGGTACAGGGTGGAAAAGCGCTAACAGGAACCGGCATGATCTTCGGAGAAAGTATAGGCGCCACTGCCTTATGGTATCAGATCAATTACGTGGGCCAAATGTTGTACATCCATAGTTCGATGGTCACTATGACAAGGCCCGAAGCGCCGGTTGTCGAGCCGCCGCCCATACAGCCGCAGCCCGCCGCCGTCTCACCCTTCGGGTGTAATGGAAGGAACGATCTGGACTGCTCCGATTTTTACGCTATCGGACAGAGCGCTAATGCGCATCTCGCGCAGTGCGGTGATGAAGATCACATTGATGGCGATGGCGATGGACGTGCCTGTGAAAGGTGGTAGCTAACTCACACGCATTCGTGATCAGAAAACTGAGCAAAAAAGCCCTGCTTGCCGCACCCTGCTTTAGCCCTATCCCCCCGGCCCCCTTTCCCCGCTGCGCAGAGAAAGGGGGGAATGTTCCCCCCCCGCTCCACATTCAGCCGATTTCAGCTTCTTGATCGTGATACATTTACATGAAAGTGTAACATAACTCGACTGATCGGCTCGTCAGGGGAAAAACCGCGATTGATCATCGATAGTGTACGAAAAGCACTATTTACGTACACTATATTTCTGAACAACTCAATATTCTTATGTTACATATTTTGACCTAGATCGGATCGGGGTGTTAGCGGGCGCGGGGATCGGCTATAATTTGGACGCAAATTATCCTTACTTGATGGAGCGTTGGATGTCCGAACAAAAGATTCGTGTACTGGTCGCCAAACCGGGTTTGGATGGACATGATCGGGGAGCCAAAGTGATTGCCCGCGCGCTGCGCGATGCCGGGATGGAAGTGATCTACACTGGCCTGCGCCAGACTCCCGAAATGATCGCCGAAGCCGCCCTCCAAGAAGATGTCGATGTGATCGGCCTGTCGATCCTCAGCGGCGCGCATATGGCGCTCATCCCGCGCATTATGGAACTGCTGCACGCCGAGCAGTTGAATGACGTGCTGGTGTTGGTCGGCGGCATCATCCCCGATGAAGATATTCCCGCACTCAAAAATATGGGTGTCAGCGGTGTGTTTGGTCCCGGCACCAATACGCAGGCGATTGTGGACCATATCACCAGCGCCCTCACCCACCGGCAGTAACGTTATGCCCCGCGAAGAATCGATCTCTGTGCTAGTCGAACAGGCGCTCAACGGGCAGCGCCGCGCCCTGGCGCGTCTGATCACTCGCGTCGAAAACCGCGCCCCTGACTCAGTGGAAGCGCTGGCCCTGCTTCACCCGCACACCGGACGCGCCACCCTGGTTGGCATCACGGGTGCGCCGGGAACGGGCAAATCGACGCTGGTCAATGCACTGGCCCGCACCCTGCGCGCCCGCACGTTTACCGTCGCGATAGTGGCGATAGACCCCAGCAGCCCGTTCAGCGGCGGCGCGGTGTTAGGGGATCGGATTCGCATGGGCGATCTGGCCGGGGATCGGGGCGTGTTTATTCGCAGCATGGCGAATCGGGGCAGCCTGGGCGGGTTGGCAGCGGCGACCCATGATGTCGTGCGGGTGCTGGACGCCGCCGGATTTGATTACGTGCTGATCGAGACGGTGGGCGCGGGCCAAAGTGAAGTCGATATCGCCCGCACCGCCTATACCACCGTCGTCGTCGATGCGCCGGGTATGGGTGACGACGTGCAGGCGATCAAAGCGGGGATTCTTGAAATCGCAGATGTGATCGTGGTCAACAAGGCGGATCGCCCCGGCGTGCAAAATACGGTGCGGGCGCTGCGGGCCGCGCTCGATCTCGGCCACCGCTTTCGATTGACCGGGCATCATGGATCGCTGATCCAGACGCCCGCCGCCCCACCCCCCGATTATGATTTTTGGACCGTCCCGATTCTGCAAACCGTCGCCACTGAATACACCGGCCTGGATGAAGTTGTCGCGGCGATCCACCAGCATGGCGCGCATCTGCGCGAGTCCGGCATTTGGGCCGAACGCGAACGCCAGCGGATCGAAACCGAACTGGCGGAACGGCTGCGTGATGCGCTGCTGGTTCAGTGGACGGCGGCCCATGCGCCAGATGCGCTGCAAACCATCGTCGAGCGTATTATCAAACGCGAAGTAGACCCCGCCAGCGCGGTACGCGCTCTGATTGATGGAAACAAGCCGGAAAAATAACTGGGGCGTCCAGCCCGTCCCTGTGGTGGAGTGTGTCTGATGAGCGATTATGATCCGGGTGATTTAGTTGATCCAGCGCCGCGCCGCAAACGCCGCCATTTCGATGAGGTGGAGGATGTCTGGGCTGCGGCTGAAGAAGACGACCTGGCCGATCCTGGGGTTGAGATCGAAGACCTCGCCGCTGGATACCATTGGGAAGATCGGGATCGTTATGGCCTGGAAGATCCGCCTGATCCCACCCAGACCAACCTGAGCGCGCCGCCCCCTGCCCGGCGACCTCGCACCCCGCGCGGCGAACTCGTGAGTGGGCGCACCGCCCGGCGTTATGATCGCGATCGGTTGTATTCTGACAGTCCCAGTTATCAGCGCGATCAAGATCAGCGCCGCCGCACTCCGCAGCGTTTCGAGCGCCCGATAGATTTGCCCTCCGCGCGGCCCCAACGCGGCAGATCACGCGGGATTCCATTCTGGCAGATTTTGATTCTGGTAATTTTGGGCCTGACGGCGCTGCTCGCGGTGTGCCTGGCGCTGGCGTCGCTGACGATGCTCTAGCCCCTACGATCACCCCGCGCCGCGCCGCCGATTAGTTGCCACACTGCGCGCCGACCTTTATACTACACCATGCTAAAATCAAGCTAGAGTATCATACCGGGGAAATTAACGACGTGGAAGAAATAATTCTGCTCATCGTTGCATTGGGAGCCTTAGGGGCCATCGGAGTCGGAATGGTCCTGCTGTATTTGTATTTCCGCGCCGGGCGTGCCGAGAAACGCGGCGGCGAGCCGGTAGTGTATGGAAACCTGGTGCAGTGTCCGAACTGCGGTTATATGAATCCACTCAACAGCGCCGCCTGCCTACACTGTCGCCAGCCGCTCCCGCGTGCGCGGGCCTATCAGCCTCCGCCGCCCGCCGATTATGATGTTTCGTTCCGGCCCACTCTGCCTCCGCAGCAGTACACGCCGCCCATGAGCGGCGCGCCGACATCGCAGGGTTATCTCCCCCCCGCCATAGCTCCGGCGGCTCCGATAGCCCCAGCGGTTCCGGCTGCTGGTGTCGTGGCCCCCGCGCCGGTAGGCCCGACCGTCCCGGCAGCGCCGTTAGCGGCCCCAGCGATTCCCGGCCCGGTCCCGGTGCCGCCGAACCCTCCGGCAGAACTACCGCCGGGGATGCCGCGTGCCTGGTTTGAATGTATCGGCGGCGTGCTGATGGGCCATACCATTTTTCTCGAAAAAGTGGATACGCTGGTAGGCCGTTCGACCCAGTGTGATATTCAAGTGTACGATCCCAAAGTCTCGCGCCGTCACTTTATGATCCGTTTCAGCAATCAGACCTTCTTTTTGCAGGATCAACAAAGCTCGCGCGGCACGATGATCAACGGCGAGCGCGTCAATGCGCAAAAACTGAACGACGGAGATCGGGTCGAGGCCGGAGACACCAGCTTGATTTTTCATATACACACCTAACCCATGCCCATTCATATCACGCACCCGGACACCGCTGACACCATCACCGCTAACCTCGCCGGGGCCGCGCTGGTCATTTCGCCGCGCTACGGCACGAGTTACAGTTTTGATCGCGCTGGACGGCTGCTCGGTCTGTTTTATGCGACGCGCAGTTACCAGCGCACGCTCGATCACCATATTCTCGAACGGCTGGCGGGCCGAAATGGTCCGCGCCGCCGCGAACTTTCTATCGCTGACCGCGATGATCTGCTCGCGCGCGTGTTTGACGATCTGCGCACCCTGTCCGATAGTCTGCCGCGCCTGGACATTCCCCCCGATGAAAGTCGGGTATTGGTGGCGGCGCTGGACCGGGTGTTAGGTTTCGGCCCCGATCAATTGGCCGCCGATGGGGCCGTTTTCCAAACACTGTACCAGCCGGTGAGCATCCTGCCGCCCGATCAATATCTGGCGCTGGTGCTGCAAGCGACCGAGGGGTGTTCGTGGAATCGCTGCACTTTCTGCGGCCTGTACCGTGACCGCCGTTTTCGTATCCTCAACCCGGAGTCGTTCCGCGATCACTGCGCCCATGTGCGCGACTTTTTTGGCGATGGGCTGAGTTTGCGGCGGGGAATCTTTCTAGCCGATGCGAACGCGCTGATCATCCCGCAGGCGCGACTGCGCGCGATCTTTGAGACGGCGCAAGAATTTTTCGCCACCCCTGAAGGCCCGCGCCCGGTCTATTCGTTTGTCAGCGCCTTCGATGTCGAGCGCAAATCGCCGGATGAGTGGGCCGAACTGCATACCCTCGGCCTGGATCGGGCCTACATCGGCATGGAAACAGGCGATGATGGCCTGCTGCGTTTTCTCAACAAACCCGGCACGGTGCAAGACGCCATCCAGGCGGTGCAGGCGCTCCATGCGGGCGGCGTCGCCACTGGTGTGATCTTAATGGCGGGCATCGGCGGGGATCGTTACGCCCAGGATCATATGGATCATTCAGTAGAAGCGATCCGCGCCATGCAGCTCGGCCCGCGTGATCAGGTCTATCTCTCGAACTATGTCCCCGCACCGCTCACCGAATATCCCGCGCTGGCAGCGGAAGCAGGAATCCGCGCCCTGAGTGTGGAGGAGATCGAAGCCCAACTGCGGGAAATGCAAACTCGGCTGCGCGAGGTCGTGTCGCAAACGGTGGTATCACCCTATCATGTGGACGGTTTCGCGCTGTAACAGTTATCAGGAGGTTCGCATGTCCCTACCCGCTCTGACTCACTGGGCCAACACTCGCGCGACGCTGCATCAGGCAGCTCAGGTGATCGGCGGGGTGCGCGCGGTCACGGCTGATCCGGAACCGAATTACACTCACCTCGGCTTGCGTGTCGTGTCACAGGGCCTGACGACCGGGCCGCTGCCGTTCGGGGGGGAATTAACGCTGGATTTTGCCCGACTGACCATCGTCTGCCGCCAGGATAAACAAGATAGACAGCCTGCCGCCGAAATCGCGCTGGAAGGACATCACCAACAGTCACTCGCGGACGCCGTCGATCAGGCGTTGGCGGCGCTGGGGAAAGCTATCCCGCCGCTGGACCGCAAACGGATCACGAACGATACCCCGTTACAGGCCGATCCTAAACTGGCGGCGAATTACGCCGTATTGCTCTCGGCCCTAAACGACAATCTGCAACAGCTCCATGACCGGCTGCCTGGGGAAAAATCACCCGTCGTAGTCTGGCCGCACGGCTTCGATCTTTCATTTTTGTGGTTTGCCACCGAAACCGCCACCGAAGAGGCGCCGCACCTCGCATTTGGGTTTTCGCCCGCCAGCCCAGGATTCGAGCGTCCCTATTTATATGCCTACGCCTATCCCCTGCCGCCCGATCTGACTTCTCACCCGCTGCCCCCGCTCGCTTATTGGCACACGGCGGGATGGACCGGCGCGGTGCTGCCTTATGATGATCTGCTCCCGCTGATCCAGCCGGAGACGGTGATCAAGGGGACGCTGAGCGCCCTGTACGATTTGCTCGCGCCGCTGATGGGGTGAAAGCATCCGCCAGCGATTCTGCTTAAGAGCAGCCTCACCCCCTACCCCCTCTCCAACCCGGTTGGAGAGGGGACCGCAGCCGACCAGGTTTGTGTAGGGGCACCGCTTGCTGCGCCCGATTTTTCTCTCTTCACTATCCTGCTTTTGCGGAAAGCTGAGGGCTGATAACTGGCGACTTGTTTACCCCTCGCTAGGGGTCGCGCGCTGCCGAATGATCGGCGCATCCGGCACGGCGTCAGCGGCGGTGCGCGCCGGGGGTTGAGATCGGGCGTGAGCGGGCTTGGCTTTCGCTGCCGCCTGCTTGACTCCGATCCGGTAGCCGAGCAGAATCAGCGTCAGCAGCACACTGATCCCAAACAACAACTGAAATCCGACATTCGGCGCGTCTGTGCCTGCCATCAAGCCATGCGCCGTGACCAACATAAAAGCGGCATAACTGAGGTAGTGCAGCGTTTTCCAGACACGGTGACTGAAGAACCGTTTCTTGAGGGCAAAACTGGGCGTGACGATCACCAGTATCCAGAAGGCGAGTGTCCCCAGGCCGGTCGCAAAAGCGCGATAAGGCCCGGTGAAGGGAACGAAGATGTCCGTCACCTGATAGCTGAAGTATTTGTCCACCAACAGCAGCAGACCGTGTATCAGCGCTAACACGAGGCTCAGCCATGAGATTGTGCTGTGCAGCACCATCGTCAGCGGCCCCGGTGACCACGATTTCACCACGCTGCTGCTCAACGCCAGTCCCCACAAGACCGAGAGCGTGAGTAGAATATAGGAGGCAATGCCAGCGGAGCGGATCAGATGCCAGATCAGATTATCACTTGTGATGATGCCGTTTTCAAACGTGCCGCTGTAGACTAACCAACCTCCGGCCAGCCCGATCACCAACAGGCTGAACACCAATGACACATTATCAATCCAGTTTGATTCGTTTTCCATTCTGCCTCTGCTTTACGTTTTTGGGTGGTGCCTTAGCAAAATCAGTGCTGCTGCGCGCTAACTTTACCCCTATCCCCCCATCCCCCTTTCCCCGCTGCGCAGAGAAAGGGGGGGCATGTAGTCCCGCGTAGGAAATCTGCTCGGCTGCGGTCCCCTCTCCAACTGAGTTGGAGAGGGGGTAGGGGGTGAGGCCGATTTTAAATTGGGCAGAGCAAGCTCTGCCCCTACGGATTTGAAATTGACCGGGCGAAAATTAGTCGTCGTCCTCGTCTTCGTGTTCGTCCTCGTCCTCGTGTTCGTCTTCATCGTCGTCATCGCGGAACGTGACGGCGGGAGCAGCCGGAGCGCCAGCAGCGGGGACCATCACCACCTGAGGCGGCTGCTGAACCACGACCACCTGCGGTTCGGGCGCCGCGCGATACGGAATATCATAGACGGTCAGTTGCGCGCAGGTATCGCTGAGCGTGCCGGTGCTGCGCGACAGCCAGGCCGACGCGCCGTTTTTGTCGGCTACCACCAGCCACGATCCGTCTGTATTCGTGCCGCCCACCGGATATTCTTCGTTACGGAAGCCGTAGTTCAGCACGCTGTAGCCGGTCCCTGGGCCGCTGCGCAGATTCACCGAAGCGACATCGATGGTGAGCGCGCAGGCAACCGCTGTCGTTTGAGAGGCCATCTGCGGAATAACCGTATCCAGAATGGAGGGCAAAGCGGCCTGAACTTCCATATTCGCCAGTGTCACCTGAGCCGGGCTGGTATTCAGCAGGGTGAGGGAATAATTGCCGCCATCCAACACCAATCCCAGGCCATCAAAACCGCCGCCGACTAAAGTCGCCACCACCAACCCAGTCTGATCGACTAACTGAGCCGTCACCGGCGCACCGGGGAATGTCACCTGCATCGTGCCGCGCTGATTGGCGGGGATGCTGAAGTTCGTCATCTGAGAGGGAGTGGTTTCATTCAAGGGCATATCAACCGACTGCTGAATTCCTAACGGCTGCTGCGGGTTAGCGACGAGCATCACATCGCCCATTGGAGCCAGATCGGTCAGATCGGCCTGCGCGACGATGCGCATATAGGCTTCGACCACACCGGGCAGGCGTTGCGCCGTGAGCGTATACGACCCGGTGCCAGGAGCCAGCCGCAGTTCCAACTGGTGGACGCGCGCATCGGCCATCTGGAAGACGATATTTCCGGCGCTGTCGGCCACATTGACCGCTGCACCTGCCAATTCGAGCGAAACCGCGCCGCTTGTGCCGGGCAGTGGTGAGATCACGACTTCAATTCCGGG
>JACRBK010000414.1 GCA_016234525.1 Chloroflexota bacterium | reverse complement strand
TTATTTTCGCGGATGGACGCCTAATCTCAAGGCAACTTTCCGAGGGTTGGGGCATAACCTGTTGGCGGCGCCCTCTGAGCATATCACGCTGACGGCCTTTATCGCGGCGCTGCGCTTTTATACCCTGCTGCGGCGGGATACCTGGCAGTTAGGTTATTTGCCTGCCAACTCGCATGACTGCGTGATCCAGCCCATGATTGACCGCATCAATCAAAACGGCAGTGTGATGTTGGGGACGCGCGCCGTCGGCCTGACGCGCAGCGGCGACACTTGGACGGTGCGGGTTGAAGATGCCAAACGGGGCGGGATGCGCTCATTGACAGCGGCGGCGGTGATCATTGCGACGGAACCGAACGCTGCCGAACTCCTGTTAAAAAACAGCCCTGGCACGGCTGATCTGGCGGCAAATATCGACTTTCCCCCGGCGATCCCCTGTGCCACTGCACGTATGTGGTTTGATGCCCAGCCCCGCGACGGTGCGCCGGGCGGCATGTTTACCGGCGATTTTGCCATTGATAACTTTTTCTGGCTGCACCGCCTGCACGAAGAATTTTTTGAATGGGGCCAAACCGGGGGCAGCGCCATCGAGGTCCACTTTTATGCCACCGAAGCCGAACTCGAACAGCAGGACACCATGCTGCTGATTCAGGCCACTGCCGAAGTGCAGCGCGCGTTCCCTGATCTGCGCGGGCATTTTGTGCATGGCGCGATCCGGCGCAGCGGGAACACGCAGACTCAGTTCATCGTCCCGACCGGGCGCAGCCTGCATGTAGAAACTCCCTGGCCCAATCTGTATGCCTGCGGCGATTGGATCGGCTATCCCACGCCCTCACTGTGGATGGAGCGCTGCACCGTCACCGGCATGGCCGCCGCCAACCGGGTGCTGCTGGCGAATGGGGCGGAACCCTGGGACTTGATCCCGCCCCGCGAGCCAGAACCCCTGGCGCGGCTGATAGGCCGGGTTGTGTATACCGGGCGGCGCTTGATCAAACTGCTCAGCCGCGCCCAAAAACGATAATTCTGACAGGCGCTCCTAAGCAGGTTAGTCGATGATGTTTCTGTCGAAAGCTTTGTCGGCTTTGGCGTCCCCGCCGGACCAGATGTGCTGAGAGGTCCAAGGAACTGGCTCGCTTGTCCAAAAGTCGTGAGTGGGAGCGAGTCCGAGCGGCAAAAATCCTGCCGTGCAAAGATATAGGCTGCCCGTCGAGATATACGACTCCGCCAGCGCAGGCTGGTGACCGGCCAGCCCCAGTGTGAGCCAGCCCGCCGCATCAAATGTGCCGGGGGCATCGAGCGTGCGCCGGATCACAGCCGTGAGCGCGCCGCGCACCTGCGCCGGGGTGACATCGGGCGGCAGATCATCCCGCAGCGCCATCTGGGCGAGAAGCTGAAACGCGCCGTTCCGATAACAGATCGAGCGCCCGATCACGGGGAAAGAACCATCGGGGGCGATCATGCGCTCCTGCACCACCGCATAACGCCGCGCCCGTTCCAAAATCGGCTCAGCGAGCCTGTCCCACGCATCATTCACGCCCGCCATGCGTTCAACAATATCCAGCAGCATGGGCTGCATCACATAACTGTTGTAATAATCCCAGTGAAAACGCGGGCCATCCCCATACACCCCATCGCCGAGATACCAGGCTTGATGCTGGCGCAGCGCCACGTCAATGCGTAGGTGATCACTGTCCGCGCCCACCGTATGCAGAAACGTCTCAACCATCGCGGCGAACAACAGCCAGTTATTATAATTCGGCACGATTCCCCGGCACTGCTGCATCGCGCGAATCACAATGTCTTGTGTTTGTGGGTCCAATCCATGCCACAACGCCGGCAGCGCCCGCAGCAGACCATACGCCATAAAGGCAACATCAACCAACGGCTGACGGTTATCGTCCGGCGGCGCGCCCTGACCGGAAAAGTTCATATAATCCGGTGAAGCAGGATCGCACGCCATCCGAATTCCCTGGCGCGCCCAACGCAGCACCTCATCCCGCAAAACGGCTTCATCCGCAGCGAGATCAGAGGCGACCAGCCAGGGCGCGACTCCCGCCAGCGCCCGACCAAACGCTTCAAGATGCGTCACCGTATCACGCGGGCGCGGGTGCGCAATCTCAACCGGCATCGCCGCTCTGAGTTGGCCTTCAGCCAGGGTGCTAAACACCGGCTTCACCACGCGATACAACATCTCAGCCCAATAACGGCGCTCCGGCGCGACAGCGGTCATGATGGCTCCTTGTACTTTGGATTTATGAGCAGGGAAATCAATAGGAGAATATACAGGTGGATGGCCCGGATAAACAAGTCCGGTTGTTAGCGAGATAAAACAAAATCATTCCCGAAGAAGCGCTCGCTTCTTCGGGAATGAATCTTATCGAATGGGCAGACGGCTGGCCCACCGCCCGAAGATGGGGAGGGGAATCTCGCGCATACGCAGCGCATGGCTTAACCCCAGTATCCAGATAGCCGCGCCGCACAGGTAAGCCGCGATCACAATCGTGAACAACCCGATAGCCACAGCCCCCATATAGGGAATCCAGGCCAACACCCAGGCGATCACCGCCCAGCCGGCAAGGGCAGCCGCCAGGAAAACGAACAAACCCACCGCCTGTCGGAGGTGATACATCGCCAGCGCATTCTTACGCTGAAAAACAAACACATATAACCAACCGGCAACAGGAATAAGATAGGCCACCACTGCTGGAAAACGAGAGAGCTTATTCATACTTACGCTCTGACACCTTTCAGACTTAACTCTTTCGCAAAATGGCAGCTCACCAGATGTCCCGGTGCAATCTCTTCTAACTGGGGTTCCTGCTGGCTGCATACGGCTTGCGCATATCGACAGCGTGGGTGGAAGATGCAGCCGGACGGGGGATTAGCCGGGCTGGGAACTTCGCCTTGCAGCCGGATGCGGTCAGGCCGTATGTCCGGATCGGCGGGCGGAATCGCAGAAAGCAGGGCCTCGGTATAGGGGTGCATCGGTTGGTGCAGCAGCGTATTCGTGTCTGATGTCTCAACGATTTTGCCCACGTACATCACCGCGATACGATCCGAGATGTGTTCGACCACCGATAAATCATGAGCCACAAAAATGAGCGTCAGCCCCAGGCGCGTTCGTAAGTCCTGCAATAAATTCAATACTTGCGCTTGAACCGACACATCCAATGCCGAAACCGGCTCATCGGCAATCACCAGACGCGGGTTAAGGGACAGGGTGCGCGCCAAACCAATTCGCTGGCGCTGCCCGCCGGAAAACTCGTGCGGATAACGCCTCATCAAAGCCGGATTCAGACCAACAGATTCCATCAGTTCGGCGACCCGCTGTTCGGCGGCTTTGCCGCGCGCCACCCGGTGAATCTCCAGCGGCTCGCCGATAATATCCTTCACTGTCAGCCGGGGGTTAAGTGAGCTAAACGGGTCCTGAAAAATCATACGCAGTTCGCGCCGCAGCGGCTTCATTTTTCTCTGGTTGATACGCGCCAGATCGATCTTCTCGCCAGACGACCGGGTATACCAGATCTCGCCTGCGGTTGGATCATACAGCCGGAGAATGGTGCGCCCCACCGTCGTTTTGCCACAGCCGCTCTCGCCTACCAGGCCCAACACTTCACCATCCCGCAGGCTGAAACTGACGCCGTCCACGGCTCTTACCTGCCCCACGCGCCGCTGGATGATTCCCTTGTAAATCGGGAAATGGAGCTTCAGGTTTTTGACCTCTAAAATAATGTTGTTTTTATCATTCATAGTGTCAACCATCAATGGGCTGGTACGCGGATAAGTTCATTTTCCATCACAATGTCAGGATCATCCCATCCCTTTTGCTCCATCAAATCGGAGAAAGCGCGGCGGAAAACCAACTGCACATTGACCGTGATCGCCTCTCCCTCTGGGGCATCGAAAGTATAGGAAGTGGTATCTGTCGCCAGCGCTGCCAGCCGGGTATCTTCAAGGATGGTGACCGGACGCCAATAGGCCCCGCTGGGAGCCTCGCCGGTCCAGTCATCGCGCAGCACTTTAGCAAACGTTTTGCCCGGCAGTCCGCCATAATTTCCCGAATAGGCTGGGTTGAGCGGCCCCTCGCGCAGCGCCAGCGGCTCGCCGTTGGAATCCAGCGCTTCGACCACCAGAATCATCGAGCGGATCGGCGCATCGGTGGGAATGTGGTGTCCGGTTTTGTCATTGGTGATGCTGACTTCGACCTGAAGCGCGTCGTCGATACGCTGCGCGCTGCTGACCATCGTCACCGAGTTTTGCAGCAGATTTTCATCCGCCGCGCCGGGCATAGTATGGTTATGCAGCGAGACATAATCCCGCTCGAATCCGCCGCGTTCTGGAAACACAAACCAGTTTTCGCTCGATACCGGCATGTGACACTGCTGGCAAGTCAGGCCCGTCTCAGGATCGCTGTAGGGGCTGTCTAACCATTCGCCGTAAGAATTATAGACGAGCGTGCCGCCGGTCACTGTTCCAACACCGACCACGCCGCCAAACACGCCGTAATGACAGGGCGCACAGAAGGCGCTCTCCGATTCCAGCGGCAGATAACTCACCCGGCGGTTCACATCTAAAACGGTGCCGAAGAAAACCTGCTCCCCCTCTGCCGGTCGATATAACCGCATAGAGAGTATCCCCGGCATATCCGGCAGCGGGAGCTGCGTGTGCGCATCGAGGATAACATCGCCGATTTTGTGACAGAAATCGCAGCTAATCCCCTCTGCCGCATCCCCGGTCAGCGACAGCGGGCTGGCCGCAGGCGCGATAAACGTGGGCGAACGCTCAATCGTCAGGCTGGTGTGACACCCTGACCAACCGCAGTTCTGCGTATTCGGTGAGTTAGAAGCCATGGGAGTATGGCAGGTGGCGCAGTTACCGGCCCGGCTGGGATTATCCAGCAGATAACCCGGCCCATAATAAGGCTGGTCGGGATCAGGTGGCAGCGCCATCCCATCTTTGCCCCACGCGGTAGGCTGACCATCCTCTCCGTCCACGTTCCTCCCGGTATACATAGTGATAAAACGGTGATTGGTGGCCGCCTTAGAATGCTGATCCGCCTGCCATTCGGGATATTCGCGGTGGCACAGGCCGCAGCTTGCGCTGCCTTCTACCCCTTCAAACGAAAACCAGCCGTATTCGTTATTATCGTGAACCGGCAGCGGTTTTAAGGTAATGGTGATCTGGTCGGCCCCCGGCCAATCTTCCGCGTTAGGGTCCAACGAGACCCAGCCCACATAATGACCGGATGTCCAGGCAGTGAGCACCACCGGCGGGGTCCCTTCGATCTCGTTGAGCGTGAAGGCCCCATTTTCATCCGTTTGGGTGGTGTTCGGCGTACCCTGAACCTGAACCACCGCCCCCGCTACCGGCCCGTCCACGTTCATCACGGTGCCGGAAATCGTCGGCGGCAGTGAGGTCTGCTGTGTGGGTCCAGCGGTGGCAACGGTAAAGCCCACCAGCACAAAAAAGAGACCTACCGCGGCGATACCTATCGCAAATGGTCGTGTGTTGCTCATGCTGCACCTTTCAACTTATTTCGCCGCATAAGGATCAGCAGCATCGCGCAGGCCATCGCCCAGGAAGTTAAACCCAAGTACCGCCACGACAATAAACGCAATCGGGGCCAATATCCAGGGGTTCTGGCCCAGGGTTTGAATATCCTGGGTATTTCTCATCATCAGACCCCAACTGATCAGCGGTTCGTTAATGCCGATTCCCAGAAAACTCAAGAAGGATTCGACCAGGATGATATTCGGAACCGTCAGAGTCAAGATCACGATAACATGGCTTAACGTGTTGGGAAACAAGTGGCGGAAAATGATCCGCGCGTCCGAAGCGCCCATCTCTCTGGCGGCCAGGATAAAATCGGTCTCGCGCAAAGACAGCACTTTGCCGCGCACTTCGCGGGCTAAGGTCGTCCACGACAGCATCGCAAAAATAGCCGACATCAGCACAAAGATGGTAAACGAATCGGCGGTTTTAGGGACAATAGCGGCCAGCGCCATCCACAGCGGCAGACTGGGGAACGCGGCCACAAATTCGGTGAACCGCTGCAAAACATTATCAATCCAACCGCCATAATAACCGGAAGCCGTGCCCAAGACCGAGCCGAGGACCACGCTGATAATCGTACCAAACAGGCTCATGCTTAATGAGATACGCCCGGCTTCGCAGGCTTTGCCCCACAAATCACGGCCCAGTTTGTCTGTTCCAAGCAAATAAATCGTGCCGCCTTCGTCCACTCCATAAAAATGAATGTCTGTTTTGACCAGCCCCAGCAGTTCGTATTCGGAGCCATGAACGAAAAACTTGATTTCATAAGCTTTAGTTTTGTCTTCTTCCCAATGCACCTGAAAGGTCAGCGGGTCGATGGTATAGACATAATTGTAAACAAAGGGCTTCAGGTGAAAACGCCCATCATCGTCCACAAAATGGATTTTCTGCGGCGGAATAAATGCATTGTGCAGGTCGATCCCGGAAATCGAGGTCGGGCTGAAAAATTCTGCAAAAACGGCCAGCAAAACTAACACCAGGACCATCAATGCGCCCACAATCGAAACCGGGCTGCGCCGGAAACGACGCCAAACGAGTTGGTAATAACTTTCGTTCTTTTGCGCGGGTTCCGAGACTGCCAGGTCGATCACCATGCTGTCTGATTTTTCATCGATCATGCCCATATCGCCCCCTTTTTAGCTGTAACGGATACGTGGATCAAGGACGGACAAGAAAATATCAGCCAGCAGATTGCCAAACAAGATCAACACGCCGTACATCAAGAGCAGCGAGCCGGAGATATAAATATCTTGATTGACCAACGACTCATAAAACAGCGGCCCCATGGTAGGCAGCCCCAGCACAATCGCCGCCTCCAACTCGCCCTGCATCATATAGGGGAGCACGGTTCCCTGATAGGCCACGATGGTATGCAGCGCATTAGGCGTGGCGTGTTTCACGATCACGGTGGTTTCTCTCAACCCCTTAGATCGCGCCGTCTGCACATATTGCGCGCCCAACACGTCGAGCAGGTTGCCCCGCATCACGCGCATGTTGCGGGCAACGCCCCCCAACCCCGCGATAAGCACCACCGGCCAGATATGCCGGAACATATCCACCACCCGGTCCAAACTCCAGGGAGCGACCACATATTCGGGTGAGAAGAAGGCCGATATACTGGGCTGATCGAGCTTGATGACTAAAACATATAACAGGATGATCGCGATTGAAAACCTCGGTACGGAGGTAAAAACAAACGACAGAATCGCCCAAAAATTATCCCAAAACCCATATTTTCTGGTTGCCACAAAAATCCCTAATCCCACTCCAACGAACGTTGAAATGATGTGGGCCAGGGCAGCGACGAACAGCGTTCGGGGCATACGTTCTTTGATCAACTCCCCAACGTCGCGGCGGTAGGCAAAGGAATAGCCGAATTTACCCTCGGTGACGATCCCCTTGACCCAATCATAAAACTGAATCGGCAGGGGTTGATCTAGCCCATATTGCTCGCGGATATTTTGGGCCTGCCGTTCAGCATCTTCGTAGGGCGTCCCTCGGTCAAGCAAGAACTGCTTGTAGCGACTGGCGTAATCCCCCGGCGGCAGTTTGATCACGATAAACGAAACAATACCGATACCGATCAGCAGAAAAAATGCAGTAATCAACCGGCGAATAAGATAATTCAGCATACCGCCTCCGGATAATGTGCCGGTACAACGTTTGAGATCAACTTAGAGTCCAATGGTAGTGGGGTTGGAGGATTGCTCCTCCAACCCTTGTTTAATCACGATACGACAGATTACTGACCGTACACCGGGAGGGTTTCAGGTCGAATCTGTTCCTTCTGCTGATCTACGGGTGTCCACAGCATATCCAGCAGGATAGCGTCTTCGACCCACTGATACAGGAACACCGGGGTGCCATCGGCGATATTCTTAACACGCTTGGCTACACCCAGGCCATAACGTCCGACAAAAATACCCAGGTCGTAGACGTTTTCGGTGAAGATCTTGTTGTATTCAAACATCAACGCCTTGCGACCTTCGGGATCATAGGTCGAACGGTACTCGGTGATGATGTCGATCAGGTCTTGTTCGAAGGGCATCAACGTGCGTTCCTGGCCAGGAGCCACGCGATGGAATTCGAAGTTATCCGTGATCGGCGCCAGACCCGTGACATTCTTGAACGGCAGGGCAAATTCCTGCGGGCCACGGTTAACGAACATTTCCCACGTCCCGGCCTCTACGGCGTCGGTGCGGGTAGCCGAGTCAACCAGCCGCATATTGATCTGAATGCCTACCGCGCCCCACAGATTGACCAGCGCTTCGGCGACGGTACGAGACTCCGCCTGATCCTGGTTGGCTGTCAACTGGATAGCAATCGGTTCACCAGCCAGCGGGCCTTCGGCAAATTCGCGGACGCCATCACCATCGGTATCCATCAGGCCCATTTCGTCCAAAAGGATATTGGCTGAGGCGACATCGAAGGGATAGTACACGACCGATTCTTTATCGAAATCGGGCGCACCGGGATACAGACCACCGGCAAAGGCGCGCAGGAACGGCCCGCGCATGATCGATTGGGCGATACCTTCGCGGTCAGCCGCATAGCTCAGCGCCTTGCGGAAACGCACATCGCGGAACAGTTCACGAACTGCTGTATCACGGTCTTCCTGGATGCCCAGTTGCAGCGAGTAGTTAAACTCGACATAGTAACCGAGCGTCTCCGGTCCCCAGGTGACTGCATAAGGGGCATCTTCTTCTTGAGCCTGAACCATCGCCTCAACAAAAGTGCTGGGATTTTCCAGGTTCATATGGTCGCAGTCGCCCGCGATGGTGCAGAGATCACGCCCAATGCCGGTGGGGCCTTTTTTGTACTGGATTTCGTCAATGTAGGGAAGTTGGTTGCCCGCTTCGTCTACTTTCCAGTAGTAAGGATTACGGCGCATGATCATCAGTTCATCGGTGATGTATTCGGTGATGACCCAGGGGCCCATCGTCACGAGAGGCAGCGAGTCCGGGGCCAGCGCATCGGCAAAGTCTTTGTATGTGGGCTTGGGATCAGCCGTGCTCCACAGCGGATGCAGCGCCTGGAGTTGGTGCGCAGGCATAACATGGAAGACGTCTTCGGCCAACAGGTACCACATATCCAGGGGTTTGGAGACCGGGAAGTTGAACTGGATGGTGTAGTCATCCACTTTTTCAAGGGAAGCAGGCTGCTCGTCCCAGGTCCAGGCATCCAGATGACGCGGGGCGTTCACGTTGTCATCCAGAACATAACCTTCCCAGGTGAACATCACGTCATCAGCGGTAAACGGCACGCCGTCCGACCAGAAAGCGCCTTCGATCAGGTGCATGGTCAGCGTCAAGCCGTCTTCCGACCATTCCCAACTCTTAGCAAGATTGGGGATGGGTTCGATATCCTGGTCTGCGCGGTACAGCGGGCCAGTCTTAATCAGCCCTTGATAACGGGAGGTGTAGGATTCGATACCGAACCATCCCATCGTCGTCCCGGCCATATCGTTATAACCCGCCGTCGGGCAGGCAGAGAAGCCGCGCCACACGTCGCCATAAACGCCAACGCCATCCTTCATACTCGCCATCAGATAAACCTGTGGTTCTTTGGGAAGGCGTGCTTCGACGGGAGGCAGTTCACCCGAAGCAACCAGCGCATCCAACCAGGGAGCCTGGTGATATTCCGGCAGAGCTTTGTAGGTAAAAAGTTCGCTGATCGGCAGCCGGACCACATCACCGCCACCTACCTCAAGCTCAGGGGGATCAGGATAGGGGATCGGAGGCGCGACAGTGCCGCCGTCCTGGGCAGTTGCTACGGGCACGATGATCAACGCGAGGCAGACAAGCAAAAAGATTGCGCGCCGCCGTATTTGATAGATATTCATGGAAAATTCTCCTCGTCAAGCGATAAGTAGGAAACGAAAAACATTATTTGGCTGCGTATGGTCTGCGATGAGAGCAGCACGTGGCGCATGGACCAAATTCGAGACCGTCGTTTTTGTTGGATTCAATAGGCATTCCCCCTTCAGGCAGCCCCACTCATTCGAAGATTCGTTATGTCATGCATTCTCGTATAACCAACAGGCCGTTTGATGGCCCGAATGCACATCACGCAAGGGTGGTTGTTGTTCCGAACAAATTTTCATGACCCGTGGGCAGCGCGGCGCAAATGCACAGCCAGGAATGACTTCCGTTGGCATCGGCACCAACCCTTTGATGGGAATCAGATTCTTTTGGCCTTTCCGCCCCAGCATCGGCACCGAGTTCAACAGGCCGACGGTGTAGGGATGGAGCGGGTGATGGAACAGATCGCGTGTCTCGGCAAATTCAACCACTTTGCCCAGATACATAACCGCCACCTGGCTCGCCATCTGCGAGACCACGCCGAGATTATGAGTAATAATGACGATAGAAGCCTCAAAATCCGCCTGAAGTTCGTTCATCAAATCCAGAATTTGTGATTGTACGGTCACATCCAGCGCGGTAGTGGGTTCATCGGCAAACAAAATAGATGGGTTGCACGACAGTGCCAGGGCGATCATCACCCGCTGGCGCATACCGCCGCTAAGCTGGTGCGGGTATTCGTTCAGGCGCTGTTTAGGCGCGCTGATCTGCACTTTGGTGAGCATTTCCAGCGCACGATCCAGCGCATCTTTGCGCCCCATCCCCTGGTGGACTTGTACCGCTTCAGCAATTTGATTCCCGACCTTATACAGCGGATTCAACGACATCATCGGTTCTTGAAACACGATGGCGATTTCCCCGCCCCGAATATCGCGCATTTCGGGGCCGCGTGGATTAAGTTGGGTGAGGTCGACCTTGCCGCCTTTGCCTTTGCTGCGCAGCAGATTGATCTGCCCCTCAACAATTTTGCCCGGCGGAGATTGAATCAATCGCATGACCGACATCGCCATGACACTCTTACCACAGCCGCTTTCGCCGACCACCCCCAGCGTGCTTTTGCGCGGCAGGATCAAATCTACGCCGTTCACCGCACGCACGGTGCTCTTCTCAAGATAGAAATAGGTCTTGAGATTCTTGATCTCTAAGATGGGGGATGATGGAGTTGCAGATGTGTCCGCCACGCTTAGACTCCCTTCGCTGACTTGATCTCAGCCATTTCTTCAACCGTGCGCGTATGCAGACGGGCAGCGCCCTCGGTTTGGTGCAGTTTCACGCGCGACCCATCTTTGACGTGGGCCGCCAACCGCGCGCGCGCCGCTTCAATCTCATTCGCATAATTCGGAAGCCATTCAGCCTGAGCGACCAACATCTCATCGGCCATCTGCCATACTTCCTCTGGGTTGCAGACAGCGCCGACCAATGGATCATGCAGCATCGCCTGTTTGAGCAGCATCACATCGCCATGGACGGCAGCTTCCATGCCTAACCGCTGAACATGCACACTCGCCGAACAGGTCGGCGCACAAGCCAACGGCAGATCACCAACTACCGGCATATTGATCCCGTTATGGTCCACGTAACCGGGAATTTCGATCACGCAGCCGTCGGGCAGATTCGTAATGTGTCCCTGGTTGATCACGTTGAAATGACCGCGATACACTCGCCCGGTCTCAATCCCTTCGATAATGTAAGAGCCGTGTTCGGTGCTGCGGTTTTCAGAGGCGATCACCGGAGGGGTTTCTTTCATCCAGTTAGGAAAATCCGTCTCGAACCAGTTGCGGTTTTCGGTGCAGTGGCGCAGATAGCCGCCTGTCTCACCATGAATCCACTCTGACAGATCAATCCATTGACCAATCTCGCCTACACGTTTGCGGTACCACGGGACGTACTCACTGAGATGCCCATTGGACTCGGTGCTGTAATACCCTGTCCGGCGGATCATGTCGATGCGGACCTTCTCTTGTTTCGAAAAAACAGGGTGGGCTTCGAACAAGTCCAACATCATCGGGATCATGTCCATGCCGCGCCACTGCACTTTGATATACCAGGTTTGATGGTTGATCCCGGCGCAGACAATATCGACATCGCGCATGGTGACGCGCTCATCTTTACTGAGCAGCCCTTCTTGTTTGGCCCAACGATCGATACAATCGGCGATCTGTTGGTGACCGTGCTGCACCCCATGACACAGGCCGATGGTCTTTACTCCGCCGTATTTGTTGCACGCCCAGGTATTCATCGCCATTGGGTTAGAGTAATTCAAGAACAAAGCACCCGGTTGAGCGACTTCTCGAATATCTTTACAGATATTGAGCAGCACCGGGATCGTGCGCTGCGCATACATGATCCCCCCGGCGCAAATCGTATCCCCCACGCATTGATCGACGCCGTATTTCAGCGGGATGTCGACATCCAATGCAAACGCTTCTAATCCTCCCTGCCGGATCATACAAATGATATAATCAGCATCGGTGATCGCTTCGCGTTGGTTCAGGGTTGGTACGACTCTGGCAGGGAGTTTGTTCGTATCAATATCACGACGGCATAATTCTGTGACCATGTTAAGATTACGTTCTGAAATATCCATAAAGGCAAAAGTAGTATCGGCGAATTCAGGTACAGCCAATAAGTCATGCATCAAGCGACGTGTAAAGCCGATAGACCCTGCGCCAATCATGGCGACTTTTATTGACATTATTCCGCCTCCTGACGAAATAGTTTGAAAAAATAGCAGGAACCCGGCTCACCTGCGGCGAGTCGAGATATGTTTGTTTCGAGATCAATTTGAGTGTTAGTTTTTGAGTGGGCTGCCCCAAAGACAGTGGCTGGAGTTGGTGAAAAAAGGCGGGCTTGTGTCCCAAAAGGGACCGCGAACCTGGAGCAAGCAGCAAAAGCAGAAAAACCATTACAGCGATCAGAGTGTGGGCTGTTCGCTCGATGGGTGGTAAGAAAAGTTGGGGTGTTGAATATTTCCGTCATCAGATATATTATAAATTTAAGTGTTCATTCAAACGTGTATACTGTTTATTCAATCACTAAACACGCGCTGTGTCAAGCATTTTCCCTGATACGGCGAAAAATGCTTGTGAAATTTAACACGTCCATTGTTCGAACGAACAGGATCAGTCATGACAAAACAACGACGCCATAACTCCATTTTAGAAGCGCTTGAGAAAGATGGAAGAGAGCGTGTTGTAAGCACTCGTGAACTCGCGGAACGTCTTGCCGTCTCGGAGATGACCATCCGGCGCGATCTTCACGAAATGGACCTGGAGGGCCTGGTTCAGCGGCTGCATGGCGGAGCGACTTTGCCGCATCGTTCAACAGTATCCGCCGGACAGCGCGGCCAAATTGGCATCTTGTTAACTTCTTCTAAAGACAAATACGCCGATCCATTCTTTAACGCCGTGCTGCAAGGCGCAGATCGAAAACTTCAAGAGTCAGGCTACCGCACCGCCTATGTCTTTAGCTTTGCCGATGTTTATACCAAAGAGCAGGCGCGGGATCTGCTGCAAAACTACCCGGTCGATGGCGTTATTCTCATTGGGACTCATTACTCTAGAAGTGTAGAATACCTGAAAGAAAATGTGCGGGTATTGATCGGCACGAACTATTCGCTGGGGCCAGAACACGACGCCATCTTGTTCGATGGCGCAACCGGAATCCGTACCCTGGTCAAACACCTGGCAAAATTAGGGCGACGGCGGCTGGGGTTTATCACAGGCTACCCTGATTCGAGAGAAGAGGGGTTCCTCAAGGGAATCAAGGCACACAACTTGCCCGATGAACCGGAACTGCGCGTGAGATTAGTGCAGGGCGGGTTCGAATCGTGGACGCCGCAGATAGGACAGCACGGTGCAGATATGCTCATGAAGCAGAAGAATCCGCCGGATGCGATTGTCTGTGCCTCAGACCGTATCGCCATTGGAGCCATGCAGTGGCTCGATCAGAACGGTTTCAGGGTTCCTGAAGATATTGCCGTGACGGGCTTTGACAACATATCCGGCTCAGAGTTCACAATTCCCCCACTGACCACTGTGCATGTGCATAAAGAGTTGATCGGCACGCTGGCCGCAGAACGGGCCATCCGATGTATTGAGAATCCCGATGAAGTCCCCCTGCAAATCTGGACACCAACATCGGTCATCATCCGAAAATCATGCGGCGCCGCACCAGAGGAAAATTCATGACATCTGCCCATACTATCGCCGTCTTAGGAGCCGGAGCGTTAGGGGCCGCCTATGCCAGCCGGTTCTATGAGATGGACGCATCCTGCATTTCCTTTATCGCCGCCGGAGAACGGGCCGAGCGGCTTAAACGCGATGGTGTGATCGTCAACCACCGGCATTACGCGATTCCTGTCCTGTCGCGAGCAGACTCAGCCCCCTACCCCGATCTGATTATTGTGGCGCTGAAACATCACCAACTGGCCGAAAGCCTGCCTTTGCTCAATAACCGGGTGGGCGAGAATACCGTGATTCTTTCGGTGATGAACGGGCTGGACAGTGAAACGATGATCGCAGCGGCCTATGGCGCAGACAAGGTACTCTATACCATCGCGGTAGGCATTGATGCGCAGCGCAGCGGCCATATTGTCAATTATAGCAAGTTAGGCACGCTCATCTTTGGGGAAGCTGATAACACGGTTCTGACGGATCGTGTCCGGCGGACTCAAGCCCTGCTGGACCGCGCAGGGATCGCCTATACCACCCCGCCGGACATGCTGCGCATGTTGTGGTGGAAATTTATGGTAAATGTGGGCATCAATCAGGTGTCCGCCATTTTGCGCGCCCCGTATGGCGTGTTCCAAACTTCAACACACGCGCAGGCGCTTATGGAAGCCGCCATGCGCGAAGTAATCACACTTGCCCAGGCCGCTCATATCAACCTCACGCTAGACGATATTCCCGCGTGGTACACCGTCCTCAATACGCTGCATCCGCAAGGCAAGACCTCTCAATTACAGGACATCGAAGCGGGCAGGCCCACCGAAGTGGATATTTTCGCGGGCAAAGTTATAGCCTTAGGCACGACCTACGGCATCCCGACCCCGGTCAATGAGGTTTTGCTGCACGCGATCAAAGCCATCGAAAATTCAGTGAACACAAGCGGATAATTAGCACGAGATCGGGCAGCTTGTGCATAACTTTCCGCCGGGGTGCTGGCAATTCAGGCAACACGCGGCGCGTTGCGGCATAGCGGTTCCTTCGGCGGGTTCGTTCGTGGTCCTGATGTTCTGAAAAGACGAGCCAGAGACCTGGATCAGGCGTTTACCCCTTGTACAAGCTGCTCACCGCTCAACGCGGCGGAATGCAGTTGGTGAAACCAGAACACCCCCCCGCAGCGATCCGCCACTGTGATCCATAACGCCCGCGTGTCAAAAGCCGACTGCGCCCCAACGGCTAGGGGACTTGGTACGGCTAAAATCCTTTCGTATGAGAACCACTGCAAAATGTTTGCGCCTGAAAGTACAAGTAGTTATATTTTGTCAAACGTTTATCTAAAAAATCCAGACGTCAGCTTGAAACTGCTGCTTTTAGTGCTGGAAATACTGTTTTCAACAGGCGTTAACTCTGCCGCATGGGGAATAAAAACCATTTATGTGTCCTACCGTATGGTTCTATCTGGGTGAGATTTATCGGCTGCAAGAGGTTCTACCCTGGCCGACACTTTCAATGGTCGCTGAGAGCATGGGGGTTTCGTTACAGGCCGCCTCGCGCATGATCCGGCAGATGGCCGAAAATGGGTATATCGAACACGAACCGTATAAGGGAGTCCGGCTGACCCCGGCAGGGCAAAGGATCGCCCTCCAGGTCATCCGCCGCCACCGCATTCTCGAAGTTTTTATGGTGAAGATCATGTCCTTCGGCTGGGACGAGGTTCATGATATGGTCGAAAATTTGGAACGAGGGGTAGAAGACAAATTAATCGACCGGATGGACAAAATGGCCGGTTATCCGAAACGCTGCCCGCACGGAGAACCCATCCCATCAAAGGAAGGGATCATGCCGGTGGTGAATGACAGGCCGCTGGTCGAATGGCCAGAAAAAATCGAGGCTCGCGTCAGCCGTGTCAAAACTCACGATCCTGAAAAACTGCGCTACCTGCTCAGTGTGCATTTAGTGCCCGGCGCGAGCCTGACCATCACGGATCGCAGCCCGTTTAATGGCCCGGTGCATCTGATATGCCAGGGGAACAGCTTCGTGCTGGGCAGCGAACTCGCGGGCGAATTGTACGTCGAACACCCCTGATGATCTCATCGGGAGTTGTTTTTCAGGTTGACGTGTGAACCCGCAGCACGCCATCCACATAATCATAACGCCGCCCCTGGTAGTGTAATCCGTAAAACCGGGTCCCAGGCTGCTGGGCCTGGAGCGCCGCCGAAGTGTGGATGCCCTCATACAGCGTAGCATTCACGCCAAAGACCCCCTCCAACACCGCGCCGATATACGCGCCGCCTGCGACATCGATCCATTCTTCATAATGCGGGGGGTCGTCGGGCGCTTTGCGGGCCGCCAAGCCTTCTAGCAAACTCCCTGAGCCGCCATGAAAGGCCGCCTGCCCGAACGGCCCCTGACAGGCCACGCCCGCCAATCCCCCGGCCTCGTTTCCAACACCGATCCAGGCCAGCGCGTCGGCGAGATGATCTGTCTGGCACAACGCCATTAACGCATACGCGGGCCAGGAGGTATAGGCACCCGTTATGGTATGGTCGGTGCGCAAACTGAAAGCGGCGGCGGGATCATCCTCCGCCAGCGCCCGCATCCAACTGGGCGTTTGCAGTTTAGTCTGAAAAAAACGAACCATTTGTTCACGCCGCTGCGGCCCCAGGTCATCAAACAGGGTCGCCATTACCACGCCAAAATCGTAACAGTGTTGGACCGCGATTTCCGATCCATCCGGCTGGCGGCAGGCAAAATACCCCTCCGGGCGATACAGTTGCAGCACAGCCTGAGCAATCGCCTGGGCATCGTTCTGGCGACGGTGAGCCGAGGCCGTATCCCCGCGCCGCGTTTCGATCTGCGCGAGCGTCCGGTTCATCCATGCATTCGCGGCATTTAACGCGGCGACCTTGTGGGTATAGGTTCGCACGCATTCAAGCAGGTTGCGTTCCTCGCCATAATCCGCGAGAGTGTCGGCGGAATTCAGATCGCGCCAGTGATCCGCGCATTTCTGCAAATGCTGCAAAACCGTTTGTCCCTCGATCCGTTGATCAAGCCAGCCGAAGTCTCCCGTATAACGCAGATAATGGTACGCCATCGTGAACAGCGCATAATCATTCACCGAATACCAGGGTCCGAGCGGCGCGCCGTTCAAAAAATTGGTTCCCCAACACTGGTAAATATCGGTGCGCATCCACCATTCGACCATTGTTCTTAAAGCCACCGGATCAAGATGAACCAATCCCGACGCGGCCTGCTGCGTATCCCATAACCACGAGGTGGCCCCACTGCGTGGGCTGATCGTTTTGTAGGATGTGCCAAACCGATTCTGAGGGCTGGTCCGTTTCATAAAAAGGAGATTGAGCGCCCCGGTGGCATAGAGCCGCCGGAGGCTGTCATGCCCGCCTGTGAGGATAGGCAAACTACCTGAAAAACGGTCGTTTCCAGCCGTAAACGCGGCTTTGATCTCGGATTCCCAGGCGGCGCGGGCCTGTGCCTGCCGGGCCTCAAAATGATCACGCGCATCGTCGTAATCCGCCAGCGCCGCCGAGAGGGTGCCCGCCAGCGCATTCACATAACGCAGCCGCCAGCTTTCCCCCGGCTGCAAATTAATCTCATATTCGAATCCGGCGTAATTACTGATCGGGCGCACGGTGTTAGAAACAATGCCGTTCAGATTCGCGTCCGCCATCCATTCCGCATAAGCAATACTGGCCCGGTAACTCAGCGAAGATTGGTCGGTTCCCTGGACAGAATAGGCCTGGCCTTCGCCGGAAAAAATGTACGCATGGCGAGCAAGATCGGCGGTTGTCCCGGCGGACGGCAGCGCTATGGTATTCCAGCTCGAAAAATCTTCGAGCCGCTGCACTCCCGCTAACAATTTCAGGAACAACTTCAGCCCGGTCTGGCTGGTTGGTGCTGTATTGGTGATCGTCAGTTCTAACAGCAGCACGTCGCGGCCAGCGGCAAGACATAACGTGCTGGTAAACCGCAGTCCCCGATAGCTCATCTCGCGCACCACTCGATCAGGAAACCACTGGTAACTGATCGCCGCGCCAAGCGTATTGAGTGGGACGATACGATCCTGTTCGGGCAGCCGCAAATAACATTCGGCGTGCGCGCCTTCGGCGGTAGTAAATGGCGGGGCAGAAAAAAAACGAAAAGCCACCGGGTCTCGGCACGCTTGAGCTTCCGCCCACCAATTCGTGACCATCGGGGCCGCGAACAGCTCCTCTGGCAGATGAGTCATCACCCGGCTGGAAAATAGCGTCTCGTCAACCATAATCCCTCTTCAAACAGATTGCGGCGGCACAGTGCATGTAGAAGATATACAGAATGTGGGGAGAATGACGACCTGAATGAGGGTAATCGGGTTTGATCCCATGAGCGGCGTCTGGAAAAATGGCTGTCATTTGACAGGCATTTTGCTGTGCTGTATTCTGCAACTTATCAAAAGAAACTGTATTCTTGTCTAATTCAGGGAGTCTTCCAAATGAGTCGTAACCCCACGAATGAACAAATCACAGCGGCTTATCAGTTGGCGCGAGAACGGTATGCCATGCTGGATGTAGATGCCGACCAGGCCGTTGAGAAACTGGCTCAAGTGGCAATCAGCCTGCACTGCTGGCAGGGGGATGATGTCGGCGGGTTTGAAGCGCCTGACGCGGCCCTGGGCGGCGGTATCGCGACGACAGGCAATTATCCTGGCAAAGCCCGCAATGCGGACGAACTGCGCAGCGATCTAAACCTGGCCTACCGCCTGATTCCGGGAACTCACCGTCTAAATCTTCATGCCATTTATGCAGAAACCGGCGGGCGCAAAGTGGAGCGTAACGCTTTGCTGCCGGAACATTTTTCGGCCTGGGCCGGTTGGGCCAAAGAAAACCATCACGGCCTGGACTTCAACCCCACCTGTTTTTCACACCCGCTGGCAGAGAGCGGATTCACCCTGAGCAGTTATGACGCGAGCATCCGCCAGTTCTGGGTAGAACACTGCATCGCCAGCCGCAAAATTGGTGAATATTTTGGCAAAGAATTAGGCACACCATGTGTTACCAATATTTGGATACCCGATGGGTTTAAAGACACGCCGATCGATCGTAAAACCCCGCGCGAATTGTTGGCGCAGTCGTTAGACAAAGTATTGGCTGAACCGATCTCGAAAAAACACAACCTCGACTCGGTGGAGGCCAAACTCTTTGGGTTAGGGTCGGAAAGTTATGTGACCGGCTCGCACGAGTTTTACATGGGCTACGCGCTCAGCCGCAAAGTGCTGCTGACCCTGGACAGTGGGCATTTTCATCCGACTGAGACTATCGCGGACAAACTATCGTCGGTGCTGATGTACGTGGACGAACTGCTGCTGCACGTCAGCCGGGGCGTGCGCTGGGATAGTGATCATGTAGTGACACTTTCGGACGAATTAGAGGCGATCATGCAGGAAATTGTCCGGGGCGACTTTGTGCCGCGCGTGCATATCGGCCTGGATTATTTTGACGCGAGTATCAACCGGATCGCCGCCTGGGTTATCGGCACACGCAACGCTTTACGCGCCCTGCTGCTGGCGTTTTTGGAGCCGCTCGCCGCGATGCGCGCGTTAGAAGTGGCGGGGAATTATTCGGCACGGTTGGCGCTGTTAGAAGAATTGAAGGGGCTGCCCTTCGGCGCGGTATGGGATTATTTTTGCTTGCAGCAGAATGTACCCGTCGGTGGTCGTTTTATGGACGAAATCACCACTTACGAGGAACGAGTGCTCGCTCACCGTTAGGATCAAGACTCACCTTCATTACTTTTTTATGCCGTTATTATGCCGTTTGACGATGCGACACCGCCCGGATCAAGATAGAGTCCGGGCAGTGCAGGGGGAACACTCCGTGCATCTGGGCGGCTTTTTCGACTCTCGGTAAGGCAGGATCGATGGAGAACGGCAAAATTCAACAAACTTTAGTGATTAAAATAGGAACCAGCACCCTGACCGGTGGCACAACCCGGCTGTCTCGCCCGCACATGATCGAGATTGTGCGGCAAATTATCACCCTTCAACGCCAGGGCTACCGGATTGTGCTGGTATCATCCGGGGCTATCGCGGCGGGGCGAGAGCGGCTCGGTTATCCGGCCTTGCCCAATCACCTGCCCGCCAAACAGATGTTAAGCGCCGTCGGACAGGGACATCTGATGCAGGTTTACAGCTCCCTGTTTGAATTGTACGATGTGCGAATTGGACAGGTGCTGCTGACCCATGATGATTTATCGCACCGCACGCGCTATTTGAATGCGCGCGATACGCTCAGCACCCTGCTGGATTATGGTATTATCCCGATTGTGAACGAAAATGATACAGTCGCTGTCGAAGAAATCAAAGTTGGGGATAACGATAACCTGTCGGCGCAGATCGCCGTTCTGCTGAACGCCGCGCTGCTCATCTTGCTCACCGATCAAGATGGTTTATTTACACATGATCCGGGAACTGATCCAACTGCCGAATTGATCCCGGAAGTGCGAACGATTGACCAGCAGATTTTTGGGCTGGCCGGGGCCAGTGTATCGGGTTTGGGGGTGGGCGGTATGGTGACTAAAATCCAGGCCGCGCAGTTGGCGACGCGCAGCGGCACGCGCACGATTATC
>JACRBK010000408.1 GCA_016234525.1 Chloroflexota bacterium | reverse complement strand
GGTTTCCAGGCCAAGCGCGCGCGCCGGGGTGTGGACGGCGGACGATACCGCCGGGACATAAGGCGCGGTGCCGAGCTGATCCACTGGCAGACCGAGCAGCAGATGGTGCATCGCCGTATTTCCGACAGCGACCATTTCCACCACATCAGAAGTGGATACTGCCGCCTTCGCGCACACCTCATGCAGCAGACGGTTCAGCCCTTCGATGATCACGGCTTGCAGTCTGGCGGCTCCACCGGGGTCATGAATGGCGAGCGTCAGCCGGGCCATCACATCTTCGCCATAGGCGATCTGCGGATTGGTGGCCCCTGCAATCGCTAAGGTTTTGCCGTTGGTCAGGTCTACCAGATAAGCCGCCAGCCCGGTAGTGCCGACATCCACCGCAAAACCGAGCGGAATCCCGCCGGGTGGCATGAAGCGCACCACATCCGCCCCGCGTGTGATCATGCGCACCTGCCAATCATGGCGGCGCAGCAGCGTGGGAAGATCGGCCAGCACCGGGGCGCTGATCCGCCATTCTTGCGGGCGGATGCCCGATACACGCTCCCAATCGCCGCGCAGATTTTCATGCGAGGGCGGCGCAGCGGTCAGATCGTGTACCTGGATCGGCGGCGCCGCGATGATCGGGATTTCTTCGCCCTCCACCTGAGATCGCTGCGGGGCGCTCAGCGATTCGGGCGGAACATCCACCACGATCTCGCTTTCCGCGCCGATCTCTACCTGGCAGGCCAATCGCAGCCCGCTTGCCCGTTCGTCATCGGTCAACAGGTCCGTTTCGGTGGAATTGAGGGGCGATATACTGCCACTGCGGACGCGCACCCGGCAGTCGGCGCAAACTCCGACCCCGCCGCATACCGCCGACAATGCTACGCCCGCCGATTGGGCCGCTTCGAGCAGAGTATCACCGGGCCGGGCGTCACAGCGTTTGCCGATGGGCTGGAAAACCACTTTGCTCAAGGTGTGTGGTCTCTTTCTGGATGTTGTTGTTCAGTGTAGGGGCGAGGCTTGCCTCGCCCAGGGTGGGTAGGGCAAGCCCTACCCCTACAAAATCATAATGTCAATTGGCTTTTTATTCAGCGGCCTCGGTCTGGATCTGCCCGTCACCGGGTGACATGGCGATCCGCTGGCCGGGGTTGATCACCAAAAATTCTTCGGCAGGCCATTGACCGTTAAGCAGCATATCGATCATGCGGCGGCTGCCCTGTTTGCGTTCATAGTTCCAGCCTCGACGGGCGGCCTGCTGCTGGGCGAAATTTTCAACCGCCGAACTATCCCCAACGCCCATATCAATAAACACGGCGCGGCTGTAATGTTTGCCCCATTCGCCCATGACTTCCATTAAATAATCGGCGTTGTCCTGGCCGTATTTTTCGACGTAATCTTGATAAACAGTTTCGGTCATTTCGAGGTTGGCCGTGCCGAGCGCCACCGAGTTTTGATCGTTGTTGCGCTCCACAAAGTCCAGGCTGTACCAGTAGGTGCCGGGCTGCGCGTCGAATTCTTCCTGGTAGCGTTGGTGCGATCCCAGGTAGATGGCGATACAGTCGTGAGTACGCGGCAGCACCAGGGGCGTGTGCCGCGCGGTTAACCCAATCGTGGATGTCCCACAGATGCCATACGCCAGCAAAATCGCGTCACACTCGCCGGGCTGAATGGCGTCTATCGCTTCTTGCAGGGTGGCGCGTAGATTCTTCGGCGTATTGTGTAAGCCCTGACGGTACAGCCGGACAGAGATCACATGAGGCGAGTCGGCGGCGGACGCATAAATGCTGCGCGCCAGCGCCTCACAGGTGAGCGCGATATAGTGGCTCATCGGCGGTTTTTACTTGCCCAACAGTTCTTGGGCTTTGCGCACCGCTGCCGATGCATCCGGGGCATAACCGTCCGCGCCGATCTCATCCGCATACGCCTGGGTCACGGGCGCGCCGCCGATCATGACGTGGGTTTGTTCACGCAAGCCTGCCTGTTTGATCGCTTCGATGGTCACTTTCATCTGGGGCATGGTGGTAGTCAGCAGGGCCGACATTGCCAGTACGGTAGCGCCTTGTTTCAATACTTCGATGAATTTTTCTGCCGTGACATCCGTACCCAGGTCGACTACCTCAAAGCCAGCGCCTTCCAACATCATCGCCACCAGCGATTTGCCGATGTCGTGCAGGTCGCCTTTGACCGTGCCGATGACTACTTTGCCCATCGGTTCGATGCCTTGATCGACCAACAAGGGTTTGAGGATTGCCAAAGCGCCCTTCATGGCGCGGGCCGCGATCAACATTTCGGGGACAAAATATTCGCCTTCTTCAAACATACGCCCGACTTCACGCATGGCATCAATCAGCCCTTCCCGCAAGACCACATCGGGGTTGATGCCTTCGTTGATGGCCTGCTGAACTTTAGCGGCGGTTTCTTTGGCCTGACCGTTGATCACACTGGTGCGGATTTCTTGAATGATTGACATGCTAAGGCTCCTTGAAAAAAGAAAATATAACCATCAAACACTGTCTAATATTTTACATCTACCTTACTAAAATATCAATTGTTCGTCCAGTCTTGTTGAGCGAGGAGCCAAAAAACTGGGGACATCTCTACGCGAATTTTTACCAATCCGTTATAATTCAGATAACGTCGAAATTTGACCGGGGATAGCTCATGGTAACTCATACGGCACACCTCACGGCGGCTTGTCAAGATTGCACAAACCGGCAGGGCGCGTGCTATTGACAAATTTGACAGCCTCGTGCTAAGCTATGCGTGTTCGAGATGATGAGTGAGCAGAAGCAGCAATGACGATCCATTCCCCTAATTCGTTGAACCATGTCATAGACCCCGGCAGCAGTGCCAAGGGTCGGTTCAGCTTTTATTTTTATTATGGGAACTGGAGCAAACGTCCGAGCGACGCTTCTGCTGGCGCAAGCCGCTAACCCGAACCCGACACTAAGACGGACACAGGGCGCAGAGCAAAAAGCTCAGCGCCCTTTTTGTTTTTCAGCCCAAAATTATAAAGGAGGCCCGACTTGAATGCTGATCAATCTGTTCGTGTGCTGCGCTGCCTGGGAGTGCGCGGGGCGATTTCCGTAGACGAAAATACAGCGGAGGCCATTCTCGACGCGACGCACGAACTGCTGGCTGCGATAGCCGGGCTGAACCAGATCGACCCGGTGGATATTGGCGCGATCTGGTTTACGACCACGTCCGATCTGAATGCGGAATATCCGGCAGTGGCGGCGCGTAAGCTGATGGGCTGGACCGAAGTGGCGATGATGTGCGGTCAAGAAATGGACGTGCCGCACAGTTTAAAACACTGTCTGCGCGTGCTGGTGATGTGGAATACCGCTCTGACCCCGCACGAAATCCAGCATGTTTATCTGCGCGACGCGCAGCAGCTTCGGCCCGACCGTGTGCTGCCTGTTTTGAATGGGCAAGATTGAGATTGATTTAACACTGATGACTGAATACTAGAAGCTGACCGCTTATTCTCAGCTTGTCTCAAGGAGAGAAAATCATGATCGTCGTAATGTCTGTGACTGCCAGTGCGCGTGAAATTTCTGATGTTATCGGACGGATTCGTTCGATGGGTTACGATATTCACCTGTCGGAAGGCAAAGAACGCACGATCATTGGCGTGATCGGGCGGGGCCGCCCGCTGGATCGTGATCAATTGGCGCTGCTGCCCGGCGTGCAAGATGTGGTTCCGGTGTCGCATCCCTACAAAATCGCCAGCCGCGAATACCATCCTGACGATACCGTGATCCCTTTGAACGGGATTCAATTGGGCGGCAAAGATTTGGCGATCATCGCCGGGCCGTGTTCGGTGGAAAACCGCGAACAGATCATCGAAACGGCGCACGCTGTCCGCGAAGCTGGGGCTACGGCGCTGCGAGGTGGAGCGTTCAAGCCGCGCACGTCGCCCTATGCGTTCCAGGGGTTGGGCGAAGAAGGCCTAAAATATCTGGCCGAAGCGCGAGAAGCTACCGGCCTACCCATTGTCACCGAAGTGATGGAACCGGCGCTCGTTCCGCTGGTTTGCCAATACGCCGACGTGCTGCAAATCGGCACGCGCAACATGCAGAACTATGCGCTGCTGCACGCCGTCGGGGAGAGCCAACACCCGGTCTTGCTCAAACGCGGCATGAGCAGCACGATTGAAGAACTGCTGATGGCGGCGGAGTACATTTTGAGTCATGGCAACATGCGGGTGATGTTATGCGAACGCGGCATCCGCACCTTTGAAACGTATACACGCAATACGTTCGACGTGAACGCGATCCCCGTCCTCAAGCATATTTCTCACCTGCCGGTCATGGCCGATCCGAGCCACGCGGTAGGCAAATGGGAATATGTCGAGAGTGTGTCATTGGCGGCTATCGCGGCAGGGGCGGACGGCTTGATCCTGGAAGTCCACATGGACCCCGAACACGCCGAGTCTGATGGGCGGCAGTCGCTCAAACCCGAACGTTTTGCGCGTCTGGTCGAAAAAGTGAAACAAATGGCGCCGATCATCGGGCGGCAGGTAGTATCACCCGCTCCGGTGCAAGAATAGCTTTCAGCAAAGGCAAACTGACAGCTTTTAGTGACCAGTTTTTTGTAAAAGCGGCCTCACCCCCTACCCCCTCTCCAACTTTTTTGGAGAGGGGACCGCAGCCAAATGTGGTTCGTGTAGGGGCGCTGCTTGCCGCGCCCTGTTTTTAGCGGCATGACCAGATTAAAAAATTCATGTGCATTAGTGCGCTTCCAGGTTTTTGATCTTTATCCGTATGCTTGAGGCTGCGGCGTGGAGGGCGGGGTAAATGAGGCCATTTCAATTGACATCTGTTGGGCACTGTTCGCTGCGCCCCGGTTCTCGAAACGAGTTAAATCATGTCAAAACCGTTAGCTGAGTGTGGTGTGCATATCATCGGCCTGGGGCTGATGGGTGGATCGTTGGCGATGGCGCTGCATGGCAAAGTGCGCCGCCTGACCGCCGAAGATCGCCTGCCCGATGTGATCGAACGGGCGCTGGCAAGCGGGGTGATCGATGCCCCTGGTACAGCCGAATCCGCCGATGTAGTGATTTTGGCCGCGCCAGCCGATCAAATTGTGGCTCATATTACGGCGTTGGATGTGCCGCCGCAAACCCTGGTGATCGACCTGGGCAGCACCAAGACGCGCATCTGCGAACAGTTGGATCGCCTGCCAGACTCCGTGTGGGCGGTGGGCGGGCATCCGATGTGCGGGCTGGC
>JACRBK010000407.1 GCA_016234525.1 Chloroflexota bacterium | reverse complement strand
CGCGTTTTGGTTTCTGCCAGTGTTATCATCGCGGGCGACAGGTCGATCCCGGTAACGTGATAGCCGAGTTCGGCCAGGACCAGGCTCAGCGAACCCGTTCCGCAGCCAATATCTAAGATCACCGCCGGGGCCGGGGGCAGCGACGCGCGCAGCAGCAGCGTCCACCCCGCGCGAACGACCGGATCGCGCAGCCCGTGATCTGGCTCATTGTCGAACAAAGCGGCAGCCTCATCCCAGAGTTGGCGCGTTTCATCCAACCGTTTTTTATTCTCCAAAGGTTGATCTTCACTCATGCTAACAGCCCTCTAACCACCTTATCCCGCCCGTTCTTTGATCAGCCCGGCGCGTTCTTTATAACTATATATCTTGTTTACGGCGAGATTCATCAGGTTCACGGCGATAATCGCGGGCAGCAAAATAGGCAGCACATGAACATCCAGCGCCTCAAAGGCCAGCCCCATCAACAGTGTGGTCAGGCCGTTTTGCTGCGCGAAGGCGATCCGCAGCAGATCGGCGGGCGTGCCGCTGAACACGATGATCGTCGTGACCGGCTGGATCACGAAAAATTCGGTCACCGCCAGCAAAAACCCCAGCCGCAGATCAAGCCCGTAGCTGGAGATCGCCATCCCCACGACAAACACAATCACATAATAGAAGGCTTCCACCACCCGGTTGAGCGTTTTAGGGGAGGTAGGCCGCAGCAGCAGCCCGACAATTGCCGCCAGCAGATAAGCGCGTGTCACCAGGCTGAAGATCAACAGCGCCGCCAGTATCACCAGCCGGAAGTTCGCACGGTGCAGCAGGCGCGTCTTGACGCTGATCCACCACAGCAGCGCGCCCGGCCCCAGGTTAGCGATCAGTCCGAGCAGCATCAGCGCCGGGGTAACCTCTCCGGCGTTGTCCGACACCAGCGGCAGCAGCACCAAAAACCCGAAGATCACCGTCACCGGATCATCAAACGAGGCCCAGATGCGCAGAATCCCTTTGGCCTGTTCAGACATGCTGGCCTTGTCTTTGAGCAGTGTATCCACCGACAGCGGATCGATCTGAGTGATGGCGACGGCAGCCAAAAAACTGATCGGTTCGGGATAGATGAGGTACATCAGCGCGCCCGTTGCCAGAATTTGCAGCGGAACCGCCAGCGTAATCACCGTGACCGCCAGCCAGCGATGAGCGCGCACCGCCAGCAGATCGATGCTCGACACGCTGCTGTATAACCCTAATACCAGCGCCAGCGCCGCGAAGTGTTCAAACGCGCCCGCCTCTACCGGGTTAAAATCGCTCGACTGACCGGCGATGTATCCCGCGCCGGTCAGCAGCATAAAAACGACGATTTCTCTCATACGCTGTGATTCTCGTGTTTGATCCTCGCGCGCAGGCTCTTAAATCCCCGGTAGACGTACAACATCCCAAACGGGATCAGCGAACCGAGCATAATCGTGAGCATGACGATCAGCACGGCGGCGGCTACATGCGCCCCACCGCTGCCCAACCCGGTCAGATCGCGGAACTGGTGATAAAACGGATTTTCGTTATCAAAGCCCACCACCAACAGCAGGCCCATTAATTCGGCAAACGATAGCAGCCCGAACGCGATAGACAGCACCGTCACTTTTTCAGCCAGGGTGCGATCCTGAATGTGTTCGTTCAGTTCGAGAAAACGGTCAAACGCATCTTCGAGCAGGTGAATCCAGCGCCCGAAGTTTTCAACCCGCCCGTTGATGCTGCTGCGCCAGGTTTTGGTTCCCAACACAGCGTTGAGCTTGTCCAGCAGAACAATGTGCCATTCATAGTCGATCAGTTTGTCGGCGTTATCCATTTCTTCAAACAGGTCGATAAAGCTGTATTGCAGGTCGGTGATCTGGATCACCAGTTTGTCCAACTGGCGCAGCGGGCGCGAGTCGGAGCGGTTGAGATAGGTGCGCACCTGCCGCAGTTCGGTGTTATAGGCTTCGACTTCCTGCTGCAATTCTTTCAGGCGCTGGTCGAGCAGTTCATCGAGAATCCGCAGCAGATAATAATTGGCGACGACCATCCGAAACGAATGAAACACCGCTGCCTCGTTGGTGATCTCGCGCCCTGCCACCGGGACGGGTGCGCTGTGATTGCGCAGGTTGATCATTACCGCGCATTCATAAGACAGCAGCACAAAGCTGTGATCGGCAATGCTCCAGCGGTGACCGTCGCGGATCACCTCGTCGATCTGGGCCGGACTCGGCGTCTGGATGCCCCAACACTGCGGTTTAAGCACCAGCGCGGCGAGATCCGATTGGTAGTGATCGATAAAATCTTGCTGGCTGAGCGTGCGCGAATCCGTCTCCGCATACACAAACGGAACCTGCATCTCATAATCCAGGGGCCGAAAACGGTAGGGCCGGGCCGCGCTGTGATTCATGAAACCCGCCGTCGCAAAAAACGAGCGGTGGATTTCCTGAGCGAGTTCGTCCAGTGTCACATAGACAGGTTCCTGCCCGGCGGCGCTGCTGCGCAAATTCTCCGGCAGCGGGATCAGGCGCGCATCAGGCAGCAGGTGCAGCCCGATCAAAAACTGGGCCTGTGTCGCGGGCAGCGGATCGCGGATGTCCAGCGAGATCACGATCATTCCGGCGGTTTGTTTCGCCAACACAAATTCCCAGTGGATCGTAAGCTGCGATAATTCCACCCCGGTCAGCGCCGCCAGTTGATCGAGCTGTTCGGGGGCCAGCGAGATCGTATTCGCCACCCCCTGCCGCCGGATAACATAAGGCGTATGCTGTTCACGATAATGGCGGGTATAAAAAAAGGGGATATGGTACAGGGCAGAAAGCTGCGCCTGATCGTCCGGCAGATTCGGGTTGAGAACCTGAAACTGCGGGTTATCCTGCAAACACGCGATCACTTCCCCGGTCACACCCAGGCCGTGTTCCATCTGGTGTTCCCCAATACGCGGAAACGTCGCTGATTCCAGGTCGTTTTCAAACAGGATGCGCGTTTGAGTGGGCACGCTGTATTGGTAGTGGATGCGCATCTGGTTCAAGATCAGGCTGTCGGTCATAAGTCCACCCTATTCACACGGATCGCCGACCCCATAGGTCAGCCGCTCGGCACACGTATAATCACGCAGCGTAAAATTCTGTTCGACATAATCCATCAATTCCTGTGGGGTATAGAGCGTCCACAGGATGATCTGGTTGGTCTCTTGAGGGCGGGGGCCAATGTCATCTGTTGCCAACGCCAACAAGCTGCTCTGCGGGCTGAAACTGACTGCTTTTACCTGGGTAGACAGTCCTTCGAGGCGCTGTAGTTCTATCCCGCTGCGGGTATCCCAAACAACAACAGTCCCGTTCCCATAGGCTGCCGCGATCAGGCTGTTATCCGCGTTGAGTGTCACATCCCACACCGTATCCGTCACCCCTACAAAACTGCGTATATCGCCCGTTTCCAGGTCAATCAGCCGCACAGCAGCGCGTTCGGCGTCTGACATTGCCGTAAAACTGCCCTGCGCGACGGCCAGTTGGCGACCATCCATACTCATATTTAATCGCCCGTTGGTTCCTCCCAGCGCCCCAATTCGTAGGGGGAACTCGCCCAACGATGAATAACCGGCGGGATCAGCAGGGTCCAGCGCAAACAGATCGATCTTTAAGAGGCTCAGCACCGCGAGACGATGCGCGCGATAGGCCAGGTCATGGGTACGCGCGTCGACGGACCAGGCAGCGGTTCGTTCCCCGGTGGTAACATCCCATATCCCGATGTTTCCTTCAGTGTCGAGCGTGGCGATTTGAGTTCGATCCTCCAAGAAGACGACTCCACTGCTGGCAGGACCGGTTTCCAGCCAGTAGAGCGCCTCGCCGAACGCAGCCGACGCCGGGTCAATATCCCACACCGCCACACGATCATCACGCCCCGCCGAAGCGGCCCACTGTCCATCCGCGCTGATGGCGATCTGGTCGATCCAATCGGTATGGCCTTCAAACTGGTGCAGCAGCGTATGCTGCTCAACATCCCACATCATGACATGGTTATCGGATGCGCCCGACAGCAGGTAGCGCCCATCGGGTGTAAAAGCAATCTCCCAGATACCCCCTTCGTGACGGCCCAACACGACCTGCGGTTCGCCCGCCATCAGGCTGCGCACGATCACCAGGCTGTCTGTGCTGCCCGAAACCAACCAGCGCCCATCGTGACTGACCGCCAGACCCGGTACGACCCCCACATGTTCTGTGTACTGGCTGATCTGCTCGCCAGAGGACGTATCAAACACGGCGATGGTGTTTGAACCGAGTACCAATGATCCAAACGCGCGGCTTGCATCCGCCGACAGGGTCGCCGCATCGCCATAAAATTCAAACTGTTGAATGGTGCGACCGCTGCGATCCAGCAAGACCATGCCGCCTCTGGCGGCGAGCAAAATCTGTTCTGAATTACCACTCAGCGCCATGTCTCCAATATACTGGAACTGGGCCAGCGAGCGGGATTCGCCGCTCTCGATGTCCCATTCCAGCAGTTGACCATCGGCCCCCGCCGAAAGGAAATGCTCGCCGTCGGGCAAAAATTTCACCCGTGTGACAAAAGCAGTATGGCCCTCAAAACGACGCCGCAGATCGCCGGTTGTCATATCCCACAAGATAATCTCGTCCTCGTCGGAGTCTCGTTCTGGATCGGTTATATCCTGATAACTGCTGTCGAGAGTCCGGTGGCCGGAGCCAGAGAGCAAAAAGCGCCCGTCCGGGCTGTAATCCACCGTGTTCACCGATCCCGTATGCCCGCTCAGGCGATCCACTTCTTGCAGTGTGGTGAGGTCGTACACCACAACGACAAAGTCACCCGGCTCATAGGCTCCCTCCATCACCACGTACATCGCCCCGCCGGGGGCACTGCGGCCCACAGCCAGATAACGCCCGTCCGGGCTAAAGGTCACGCTGGTTCCCTGCCCGCCCGTTAAAAACTCCGCGATCTGGTTTCCCGTATTCGTTTCCCAGACCCTCACGCCGCCGCCCATACTCACCGCCGCCACCAGACGGTCATCGGCGCTGAAAGCGACATCCTCAATAATGCCCCCTGGCCCTGACATCTGGCGGCGCACGGGCAGGCTAAACGCCAGCCGCCCCAACTGCCGCCGCGCATTCGCCGAAGGATGGTCGAAATGGTTAGCTTCCAATGCCAGTTTCAGCGCCAGTTCGGGGTCATTCTCCGCGATAGTCTGTGAATAGGCGACCAGGGCTTCGCTGCGAGCGCGATCCGTCTGCTCTCTGGCGACGGCTTCGGCAGTGACGGCGATCTCATAGTTCGCCTCACTGGTCGCGGCGTTATCGTCGGCGCGCTGGCGCTCTGTATTGGCGTTTTGGAACAGAAACAGCGAGAGAATGGTGAGAATCAGCGCCACGACCAGCGCCACACTGACCCCGGTCAGCAGGCTGCGCTGGCGAGCGCGTTCGGCCCGGCGGCTGGCGGTGATATATTCGACATGCAGCGAGACCGGCGCAGGCGGACGATCCAGCGCCATCCCCAACCACTGTTCAGCCTTACGCAGATCATCCCCGTGCAGCAAAAAACTGCGATTGTGTCCGCCGTTTTCCCATTCACGCGCCCGCACCAACAGGCGGGTATGGGCGCGCACATGCTCCGGGTGTTCTTCGATGGTTTTGATCAAGTTGGCGAACGCTGCGTCAAAATCATCCTCGTCGCGGAAAAACAGCCAGTTCACCTGTTTGATCGCGGTCCAGTTGTCGCGGGCGACAGGCTCCCAACTTTGGCCGAACCATTCCCCGGCTAACGCTTTTTCATCAGGCTGTTGGTAGACCACCGGCACGATCCGTTTGTTGCTGCGCCGGGCATATTCGATCTCTTGGCTGCATATCATCGAGGTCATGGAGGCCGGGCTGATGATCAGAATGAAAGTTTCGGCCCCGTCAATGCCCCGGCAGATTTCTTTCCACCAGTCCACTGAATAGGGAATGCCTTCCCAGTCGATCCAGGGAGTGCGGTTTTGATTTTTCAGGGCGTCAAAGAGACGGCGAGCGAATGCGGTATCCTGGCGTGAGTAGGAGATAAAAACGTCGGTCATGACAACCTCCGCAAAGTTTATGGTTGTGGAGAATTATAGTGCCGATCGTTAAAGCGCGAAGGATAGACCTGGAAAAAGAAGTCACTTTGACTTACACTGGGGAGCATGATCATCGATACGCGCGCGCTTGATTACCAGTACGGCCCGGCAGTGATTCATCTGCCATCGCCCGATCTTGATTCCCTGGCGGCAGCCGTCGTCGCGCTGGCAAACACGGACGGCGGCGTGATCGTCACCGGCCCGGACGATCCGGCGGCAGTAGACGCGCTGCTGCGCGAGGCGCTGGGCTGTTTTCAGCCCACTTTAGCGCTAGATTCTCCGCAGCCGGTCAGCACGGCACAGGGTCCGGCCCTGGCGATCCAAGTTCCGCGCAGCCGCCGTGTTCACGCGCTGAGCGATGGTCAGGCCCTGATCCATACAGCCAACGGTCTGCGCGCCCTGAGCGGAAACGAGATTCGGGCGCTGGTCGGGATGCGTCATCATGGTGATTTTGAAGCCGAAGTCGTGCCAGGAGCCAGAATCGCCGACCTGGATCGGAACGTGTTAACGGGCTTTATGCTGGCCCACACCCAGTCCGCTTTTCCCAACAGCCGCGAAACCGATCTGCCCCTGGTCGAGATCGGAGCCATCACGCCCGACCAGGAAGTGACCGTCGCAGGGCTGCTGCTTTTCGGGCGCGATCCGCAGGCGTGGCTGTCGCAGAGCCGCGCGCGTGTGGTGAGTTATGCCGCCCAGACCGCTGACAACGGCCTGCCCCCGGTCTATGATCGTGTGGTGCGCGGCCCGCTGGTCTATTTGATCGAGCAGTTATGGCGGCTGATCACCGAGCAAATCCCCGGTCAAAAATCAGCAGTGCCCCTCCCCCTCTATTCTGCCGGAGCGGTGCGCGCCGCCCTGATCAACGCCGTCTGCCACCGCGATTATCGACTGCGCGGCGAGGGGATCACCGTCGCTATCTTTCCCGATGCGCTGGAGATCACCAGCCCTGGCGGGCTGCCGGGTTTTATCACCCACCCCGGCGATATTCTGGGGCATCATTATCACCGCAACCCGCGTTTATGTTGGGCGCTGGCCCAGTGGGGTTATGGACAGAATCCGACGCCGGGCATGAAGCAGATCATGGGCACCCATCACGCCGAGATCAGCGCCCGCCCCTACAGCGTGACGATCCGGTTTGACGCGGATCGCACCGCCAGCAGTTCGCCCGGCGGCACGGCGGGCTTGTTAAGCGACTGCCAGCTTGCCGCCGTAGACTATGCCCAGGCGCATGGCAGCATCACCCTGCGCGAACTACAAACCCTCTGCGGCGGAATCGCTCCCCGCGTGCTGCAAGCCGAACTCGATGCCCTGGCGACAGCGGGCCGTCTGCGCCGCATCGGCAAAGCCGGATCGCGCAGCGGGACGTACTACATTTTGCCGTAAGAGGTGGGTTTTGAGGCTGAGGATTACGGAAGCAGCTCAAAATAATCGCCATGTGCAGGCCGAAAAATTGAAAAGTCGCGGCGGTCAAAGGTGCAGATACGTTTGGTATTCAGTCTTTCGGCAAGTGCCATGATACAGCAGTCAACAAAGTCAAATTTTGAGTCTCCATAAACAGCCATAATCTCTCTTGCGCGCGCCAGATCAGACATCAATACGGCTTCAAGCTGCGGCTGCATGACCATCAACCGATCAAGAAATCTGAGAACCGCAGGAATACCGGCTTCTCGGTTGAACAAAAAAGCAACTTCAGTTAACACAACGTCAGGAACAACAAACTGTCCTTGATAAAGATCAGCGACTGCGACAGTATCAGCGTGCGCCTTGTTTTTTTCTGAAAAAAAAGCGTAGAGATAACTGCTGTCAACGATAATTTTATCCTGGCTCATCTTCGCCTCTTATGCGGTTGAGCAAGTAATCGGCAAATTCTTCATTCAAAACATCATCAACCCGCGTGGCATCTAAGGTGCCGCTGCTCTCAATTCCCCCCATTTCGCGGATCGTTTTTGCCGCATAAGCCAACGATCCTACAGGGGGTTCAAGCGCCGCCATTTCGGATTTCAAACGAGGTATGCCCTCCGGGTCAAATACGCCGAACTGTTCATCCAATTCTTCATCGGTCATTCCCGCCTTGGTGAGATCACCTACTGACTGCCAGTACTGGCGGGCTTTTGTATAGGCGGTGCGGCGAATTTGCCTGACAGTTTCACCCATTTGAGGTTTAATTACCTCGGCGGGATATTGATCAAGCAGGGTTCTCAATACATCCTCTACCGGGCGATTTTCTTGCTCGGCGATCTGCCGGAGGCGCTGAGCAAGTTGTTCATCGTGAATTTGTATCGTAAGCATCACATCACGCTCCAAATCAGTTTCTATACCCAAGTTTCATTACCTTTACGTTTTCCAGAGTATACGCCTGATAAAAATCAAACCACAACAGCAGCTTTCAGGAAGAACAAGTTTTCAGTTTTCAGTTTTCCGAAAAAGCGGCCTCACACCACCTCGATCACCGTCCCGCCAGTCATCTGTTCCAGGTCCGCCGGGGTGAGTTTGAACACGGCGCGCGGCGTCCCGGCAGCGGCCCAGATGTCCGCATACTGCCGCAGATCAATGTCCACGAAAGTGCGCAGCGGCGCGCTGTGCCCCACCGGAGCCACGCCCCCGATCACAAAACCCGTTTTTTCGCGCACATAATCCGCGTCCGGCTTGACGAGTGATTCCCCGATCAGGGCGGCGAGTTTTCCAGTATCTACCCGGTTGGTTCCGCTGGCGATCACCAACACGGGCGCGCCGGACTCTGCCCCTTTAAACACTAACGACTTAGCGATCTGCGCGACGGTGCAGCCAATCGCGGCGGCGGCTTCGGCGGCAGTGCGCGTGCTGTCCGGCAGTTCGATCACCTGGCAGTGGGCGAATCCCAACGCGATCAAGGCGTCTTGCACTTTTTGGGCGCTGGGGCTAAGCGTCTGATTCATGAGTTTTTCCTCACAGCAGCGAATAATCTTTCTAGGTTTTTCTAGCTTATTTCTAGCGCGATCCGGGGTAGTTTCGCAACCTACCCTCTTGACAATTCCACCTATTTAGATATACTTCTAATTAGAT
>JACRBK010000406.1 GCA_016234525.1 Chloroflexota bacterium | reverse complement strand
GCATCTTCGGGATCCACAAAATCGTCATCGACGTGGCGATCCCAATCCGAAAAATCCAGCGCCTCGCGCCCTTCGGTCACATCGTACCAGACCACCCACGAAAACGGCGCGATCCCGGTATACCAGGGCCATTCGGTTTCACTGCTGTGACAGTCGAAACAGGCGTCTACCGCCAGCGTGCGTGTCTCCGCCGAATTCCAAACCGGCTCGCGCCGCACCGGGGGATTATCGCGCGGGACGGGAATAAGTTGGATCGCGCCGAAGGTCACGATCATCAGCAGGGCATCAACAGCCAGGATTTTAGTCCAGCGTCGTTTCATAGTTCCATCCTGATTCAGGTTCCCCATTTATTATAGTCTGGACTGCGCTATACTTGCCCACGATCACATCGAGTTTGCTCGCCTATCAAGATCATTAAGGAACTGCTTTGTCTACCGAAACGATTGAATTGACCCTGCAAGAAATGGTTCACGGCGGTCAGGCTCTCGCCCGCCATGAACGGCGCACGATCTTTATCCCCTATGGCATCCCCGGCGAGCGGATTCGGGCGCGCCTGACCGAAACTCATGAACGGTATGCGTTTGCAGAGGTGGTCGAAATTCTCGAACCGTCGCCGCAGCGAGTCACACCGCGCTGTCCCCATTTTGGCCCTGGGTTATGTGGCGGCTGTCATTTCCAGCATATCGATTATGCCGCCCAACCCGCTTATAAGCGCGATGTAGTGATCGACCAACTCAAGCGTATCGGCGGGATCGAGAATCCCACCGTCCACCCGACGATTGCCAGCCCGGACGCCTGGAACTACCGCGCGCATGTCACCTTTCACCGTGACAGCCTGGGCAACCTGTGTTTTGTCGGCACGGATAACGAGACGCTGATCCCCATTGAAGAATGTCACATTATGCGGCCCGAACTGCTGGCGCTGCTGGACGAATTAAACCTGGAAGAGATCGAGCAGTTGGAGCGCGTGCGTCTGCAAACGGGTTCTGACGGTGATCTGATGGTCATGATCAGCACCCGCGACGACGAAGCGCCCGAACTCGAAGTGAATATGCCCGTCTCGATCAATCTGCTGCTCAGCGATAATGAGCCGGTTAACCTGATCGGGGCCAGCAACACGACCTACACCGTGCGCGGGCGGCGTTTCCGCGTGACGGCGGGCGGCTTTTTCCAGGTGAATCTGCCCCAGGCTGAAACACTGGTGGACCTCGCCCTGCAAAAACTCGACCTGCAAGGATCAGAATCGGTGTTGGACCTGTACGCCGGAGTCGGCCTGTTTACGGCTTTTCTGGCAGAGCGGGCGGCGCTGGTCACATCGGTGGAAAGTTATCCCCCGGCGGTCACGGATGCAGACGAAAATCTGGCTGAGTTTGATAATGTGGACCTGATCGAAGGTAATGTCGAAGATGTGCTCGAAGAACTGGAAGAGCGCTATGACGCCGCCGTGATCGATCCGCCGCGCACTGGGTTAGAACGCGCCGCCCTGGACGCGCTGATCACGCTGGAACCGGACCGCATCGTGTATGTAAGCTGCGAACCTGCCACGCTGGCCCGCGATGCCAAACGCCTGCTGAGCAGGGGTTACCGGCTGGTGGATGTCACCCCGGTGGATATGTTCCCGCAGACTTTCCACATCGAGTGTGTGGCTTATTTTATGCACGTCTAGAGGCAGAACCCTATGCCATCCAAAATACACTACCGCTGGTATATTTTGATTTTAGCCGCGCTGACCAACGCCCTGGTGATCGCCGCCCCTTCGATGTGTCTGTCTGTGCTGTTTGACGAAATCTCAGACGATTTAGGCCTGAGCACCTTCCAGGTAGGGATCATCTGGGGGATCGGGGCTTTACCTGCGATTATCTCCATGCTGCTCGGCGGCGTGATCGGGGATCAGATCGGCCCAAAGCGGCTGCTGACCGTCGTCTGTGTGCTGGCCGGAAGTATAGGAGCGCTGCGCGGACTGGCCCCCGGTTTTATTGCCTTGACTGCCACGATTTTGGGCTATTCGTTTGTGGCAACGATGATCCCTATGAGCGCTTTAAAAACCTGCGGTTTATGGTTTCCCAAAAATCAGTTAGGGCTAGCAGCCGGTGTCGTTTCGATGGGCATGGCGCTGGGTTTTATGGCCGGATCAATGCTGAGCGCCACCCTGTTATCTCCCTGGCTGGGCGGCTGGCGCAATGTCTTGATCTTCTATGGTTTGCTGGGGATGACGCTGAGTATTCCCTGGTATTTCTCGCGCCCTGCCCCGATCCCTGTCGGGCAAACGGCGAATCCCACCGGCTTAAAATCGCTAAAAACCACCATGTCCTATGTTGTACATATCAGAAAGATGTGGTTGTTGGGCGGGGCGATTTTGGGTATCGGCGGCTGTATCCAGGGTGTGTTAGGTTATCTGCCGCTGTATCTGCGCGATATGGGCTGGGCGGCAGCGAATGCGGACGGCGCTTTAACCGCTTTCCATACCGCGAGTATGATCTGCGTGATTCCGATTGCGCTGTGGTCTGACCGGCACGGAACCCGCAGAAAAGTGCTGCTGGTTGCTGCGCTGATGATCACCGTCGGGTTGGGTTTGCTGTCGGTAGTGGATGGATTCATGGTGTGGGGTGCAGTTATCCTGGCGGGTATGGTGCGCGATGGTTTTATGGCGGTCTTCTTGACCATGATCATCGAAACCGACGGTGTCGGCCCCGCCTATGCCGGTACAGCCATCGGTTTTGTGATGATTTTTTCGGGGGTCGGCAACCTGCTCGCGCCACCGTTGGGTAACAGCCTGGCGAACATTACGCCGGGGCTGCCTTTTGTTTTTTGGGCGCTCATGGCCGCCGGAGGGTTGTTCTGTCTGACATTGACGACAGATCGCCAGCCAGAGCCGGTAGTGACTGCCGCGCCCAGCACGCTATAATCTGGTTTTGTATCTCTACCGTTCTCACTCGAAGGATCGTTATGTCTGACTACCCTTTTGATCTGCAAGCCGCCCTCTCTACTGCTGAACGTATCGCACGGCAAGCCGGGGCGGTTTTGCGTGAGTATTATGAGCGCCCGCGCCAATCGAACTACAAACGCACCGTGATCGATCTCGTCACTGAGGCCGATACCGCCTCTGAAAAAGTAGTGGTTGAAGCGCTGCGCACGGCGTTTCCCGATCATCACATTCACGGCGAAGAAGGCGGCGGTTATGGCCCCGCGCCCGAAACCACCCCGTATCACTGGTGGGTCGATCCGCTCGACGGCACGACCAATTTTGCCCACCGTTTCCCGGTGTTTTCGGTGAGCATCGCCCTATCGGATGCAGAACTTAACCCGATCTTGGGCGTGGTCTTTGACCCTACCCGCGACGAAACCTTTAAGGGGATTCGCGGCCAGGGCGCGACCTTGAATGGCCGCCCGCTACGTGTCAGCGAAGTTCGCGATCTATCTGAGGCGATGGTGGTGACCGGCTTCGCGTATGATCGCTGGACCGCCGAGGATAACAATACCGAGCGTTTTGCGCATTTTGTCCGGCGCACGCAGGGCGCGCGGCGGGTCGGGTCAGCGGCGCTCGATCTGAGTTACGTCGCTGCCGGGCGCTGTGATATGTATTGGGAAGCCGGGCCAAAACCCTGGGATGTGCAGGCCGGACTGCTGTTTGTGTTAGAAGCAGGCGGCAGTGTCACCGATTTTGAGGGCAAAGTCAGCCCGGACGCGCAGAGCGGAACCCGTATTATCGCCAGCAATGGCTATATTCACGAGCAGGCGCTCAATGTGATCCGCCTGGGAGACGACGCGCCGCGTCCGCAGTCAGGGAAATAATAGAGGTAGGGTTTGCGCTATTTCAATCAGTGGTTCATTCCATTTGAAATCGGGTAACATGCTTTTTGCAGGGGCGAGGCGCCGCGTCGCCCAGGGCAGGGCAAACCCTGCCCCTACGATAGCTATCTATATAGATCATCTAGGGGAAAAAGGCACTGTATGAAAACCTCCTTCCGAATTATTCCAGTGGTCGTTTTGTTGGTTGTTGCCCTGGCACTGGTGCTGGGATCGGCACAAGCACAGGGAGATAACCCGATCTATGAGCAGGTCAAAGTCCTGGCTCCCGAAGTGATCTCGGTCCGCCCACACGATCCCGCCGCCTATACCCAGGGTTTGTTGTTCTACGACGGGTTTTTGTATGAAAGCACCGGGCGGCAGGGCGCTTCGACTCTACGCAAAGTAGACCCCGCTACCGGGGAAGTGCTGCAATCGATCAACGTCCCTCAAGAATTTTTCGCTGAAGGTTTAGAGCGGGTCGATAACACCCTGATCCAGCTCACCTGGCAGACTCAGGTGGCGTTTATTTATGACCTGGAGACGTTTGAGAAAACCGGCGAATACCAGTACGAAGGCGAAGGCTGGGGCCTGTGCAGTGATGGGCGTTACCTCTACATGAGCGACGGCTCGCCCTTCATCGATCTGCGCGATCGCCAGACGTTCGAAGAAATCTTCAGCGGCATGGTCACGATCCAGGGCAAGCCGGTCGAACGGTTGAACGAACTGGAATGCGTGGGCGATTACATCTACGCCAATATCTGGAAAACGGATTTCATCGTGCAGTTCGATAAAAGCAACGGGGTCGTGGTGGCCGTGATCGATGCTGCCGGGCTGCTGACTGACGAAGAACGCGCCCAACTCAAAGAGCCGGATCAGGATGTGCTGAACGGGATCGTTTATCTGCCCGACAGCGACACCTTTTTGATCACCGGCAAACACTGGCCGAAGATGTTCGAAGTTCGGTTTGTCGAGCGGCAGTAAAACACGCCGGGCAAAGATCGCGTTCAAACGCAAATCAATCATCCGGTAGGCAGTGATAAGATCAGGCAACAGCAAATGATGAATACTAAACGGCTGGCTGTTTTGGGGTTGGTTCTCGCTGCCCTACTGGCTGTCCTATGGGGATTAGTGATCGACCACCCAACCGATAAAGGTGTCACACCGCCGAACGTGCCGCTGCCCGTCTCTCCGCTGAGCGGGGAATTTTTCGTCGACTCACAGGTGACTCTGCGGTGGGATTATCTCCCCGATCTGGCTCCACGCCAGACGTTCGCCGTGCAGATATGGTATGAAGATGAAGCCCTGCGCGAGAATTGGACGAATGAGCGGCAGTTTGACGCCCAGGCCAGCATCGATAGTTACGAACAAGAGATCGGCGCTTTTTCGTGGCAGGTCGCCGTCATCAATCTGGCTGAAACAGGCGGCTTCGAGAGCATGGGCAGCGCGTGGAGTCCGGTCCAGACCGTTGAGCGCGTGCGGCGGATCCGCCCCATGCCGATCCCGGAGGCGCAGCGTTCAGCGGCGGCACGTCTCGTCATGACTCAAGAATATGCCTCCACCTCTGAAATGATCACCAGGGTGCGCCACTTTATCAATAGCAACAGCGACGACGAAACGCAGGATACCTTTGCCGCCGATTACCACGATGCGCTGGATATGATCGCGGCCCATTCGAATGGACAAGGACCTTCACCCAGGCTGTTATGTGACGGACAGGCCACGGCCATGCTCACGCTCTTAGGTGAACTGGGAATCGAAAGCCGGTTGATCTTCCTCTACGGCGATAACATCGACCAAATTTACGAACATACCCTTTTGGAAGTCTTTAATCCCAGCACGCAGCATTGGGAACTGCACGATGTTTTAAGTGATGTTTCTTTTGCAGACGAAAACGGAAACCCGACTTCGATTGAACGGATGGTTTTTGGCGTATTAGACACCGTCTCAGTCTGTGATAAGGACGGCGAGTGTGCGCTCTTTCCAGAGGCGGATTACAACTACAAAATACATTTCGAAGCCTTCCGTTATGGCTATACCGATACTTTCTGGGTCAACCCGGACCGGTTTGACCTGACCAAACGGTTCCCGTCTAACGATAACAAAAATCTGGCCGAATACCTGACCGGCAACCCGCGTGATTTTGTGTTTCGTCTCGATAATTGGGCAGTCGAGCCGTAGAGGAACCTCAACATGGACTATATCCCCTACCCTCACCCACCCTACATGGGAACGCGCCAGCCAGTCTATGCGGCGGGTGGCATGATAGCGACCAGCCAGCCCCTCGCGGCCCAGGCAGGGTTAGCTGCTCTGCTGCGCGGGGGGAATGCCGTTGATGCCGCCATCGCGGCGGCAGTGGCGCTCACCGTAGTAGAACCGGCCTCGTGTGGCATGGGCGGTGATCTTTTCGCGCTGGTGTGGGATGGCAAACGCCTGCACGGGCTGAACGGCTCCGGGCGATCTCCGCTAAACCTGACGGCTGATCTCGTGCGCCAGCGCGGCCATACCACGATTCCCGGTCACGGCTGGCTGGCGGTCACGGTTCCCGGCGCTCCGGCAGCATGGCACGATCTGCACCGGCGTTTTGGGCGGCTGTCGTTCGCGGCCCTGTTTGAATCCGCGATCATCTATGCTGAAAACGGCTATCCCGTCTCGCCGATTTCCCAATATAACTGGGCATGGGGAACGATCCAGCAGCGGCAGAGTTTGACCAATCAGGAGTTCCAACACTGGGCGAAGGTGTTCGCCCCCGCAGGCCGCGCTCCTGCTGTTGGCGAACGTTGGCGCAGCGCGGACATGGCCCGCAGCCTGTGGCAGATCGCCGAAACGGAATCCGAATCGTTTTATCGCGGCGAACTGGCGGAAAAGATCGTCGCGTTTTCGACGCAGAACGGCGGATTTTTCAGCACGGAGGATTTCGCCCAACATCAAAGCACCTGGGTGGAGCCAATCCATACGAATTATCGCGGTTACGACGTGTG
>JACRBK010000404.1 GCA_016234525.1 Chloroflexota bacterium | reverse complement strand
CGGCCCGTTTCGTGCAGCGTCTCGATTTCGACCCGCCCGGCAGAAGTCAACAGCGGCCCCCAAAACACCAGCAGAATCGCGCCGCCACCGGCGAACATTCCCGCCACTTTGAGCCAGGGTTGATCGCGCAGCCGGAGATCGCGCCGCCACAACCGATCTCGATCCGCCAGCAGCAGGTACAGGCCCCAAAACACGGTCAGCGGCAGGGCGTTAAAAATGATCTGGGATACGATCCCCAGGCACGCCAGCGCCAGGCAGAGTGATCCCCACGCGGCAGTGCGCCAGCCCGCCTCACGATACAAAATACGCCACAGGCACAGCGCGAACAGCGGCAGCCCATAAACAGCCAGAATCTCGATATGTCCTACGCTGAGATGGCCCTGCATGTTGGGAAACGCCATAAACACCAGCCCGCCTAGCAGTGCCGCGAACCGGTGGTAATCGCTTAGCTCCAGGCCGAGCCAATAGGCCGCTGTGCCGTTCAGCACCAGGGTCATGATCAGCCACAGGTTCATCGCCAACAGCGGTGGAAAAACGAACATCAGCAGCGTTCCGGGAATCCAACGCAGCGGGCTGGCCCACAACAAACGGCTGGTAAAACCGTCAGGATACGCCAACAGCGTTTGGTCCAGCGGATTATGACCGTGCAGCAGGGCTTCTTTGGCCGCCCACGAGGCCCGTATATAGGTATAGGTATCGGCATAACCCGCCCCTGCGGCGTGGCTGTTCAAATGGAGCGGCAGCGGCCAAACCAGGATCAGCGCGACCAGGGTATAGATCACCAGCGGCAGCAGCAATCGCTCTAAAGAAATTGGGCGTAACTTCATGATTTGTTCTCGTGTATAGTAGACTGAGTCACCGCGCGTTAGTGTACCACAAGGCGGGGCTGCGCTAAACTCTGTTTGCAGATCGACACTACGAGGAGGGAGTCATGCCCGTTTATTATGTCGTCGAAAGTAAGATGATCAACCCGGAATCTTATCAACAGTATATCGCCCAGGCGAGGCCGATTATCGCCCATTACGGCGGGCGTTATCTCGCCGTGTCGGGCGATGTTCTGCCGCTCGACGGCGGCTGGACGCCGGAGCGTATCGTGATCATTGAGTTTCCAAGCGAAGACCATGTCCAGCAGTGGCTTAATTCGCCCGAATACCGCGCGATTGTGCCGCTGCGTGAAGCCGGGGTCGCGGTGCGGGCTGTATTGGTGCCGGGATTCGACACCCATTAACGGCCTTTGCGTGATAATGTCAGACTCCGTATAATGTTAACAAATGGGAGGTTGAAGATCATGAGCGTAGACAAACTGGCGAATGCGGCGGCGGCCCTGGCCCAAAAGCGAGCGGCGAAAAATCCTAAAAAGGAAGATAAGCCGCGCGATTTTGAAGAACTGCACCTGATCCGCGCCCGTATTCTGGGCGTGCTGATCCGGGATGCGCGGCAGGCGGCGGAGCAGAGCATCGAACAATGCGCCTCCCAGCTTAGCATTCCCGCGCAAACCTTAGAAGAATGGGAATTAGGCCGGTCTACCCCCAGCCTGCCCCAATTAGAACTGCTGTCATATCAGGTGAATGTGCCGATCAGCCATTTCTGGGGCACCGAAGTGGTATTGAAACAAAGCCAACACCGCCCGGTCGATGCTCAGGAATATGTGCTGCTGCGCAACCGGGTGATCGGCGCCCTGCTGCGAGACATCCGCCAGCAGCGTAACCTCAGCCTGGAACAACTCGCGGCTACAGCAGGCATCACTGCCCACCACCTGAACGCCTACGAACTCGGCCAACGCCCGATCCCCACCCCGGTGCTGATCTCGCTGGCGACGGGCTGCGGTGTGAACCTGTCCTATTTTCTCGAAAATGGCAACCGGGTTGGCTCTTTCTTGATCTTGCAGGAAGACCTGAAACACTTTAGCGAACTGCCCGACAACGTGCGCCATTTTGTCGTGTCGCCCATCAACCAGCCGTATATCGAACTCGCGATGAAACTGGCCCAAATGGGAACCGACCAACTGCGTGGGGTCGCCGAGGCGATTTTGGAGATCACGCTGTAACGAGCCGCCAAAATGCCGGAGGCAGAATCATATTAAGGTCGATTTGAAAACCGCCTCACCCCCTACCCCCTCTCCAACCCAGTTGGAGAGGGGATGACAGCCGGAGACTCTCCTCCTTTCTCTGCGCAGCGGGGAAAGGAGGTCGGGAGGATAGGGGTAAAAGTAACACACCGCGCGCCATAAAATCTGTTTTATTCACCATCTTTTAGGGGCAAAAATGAACATTTCGAGAATCACCCTCACCGTGGTCGGTGGAATCGCGGCTCTGCTGGTCGGCTTGATCCTGGCGCTGCCCGGCGGATCGGTGCAGTCGGCGATCCCAGAGGCACCGGCGGCAGTTTCCCCCGATGTTATCACCAGCGGATTTGTGACTGTCAGCGATGGGCAGTTCACGCTGGACGGCGAGCCGTATCGTTTTGTGGGCGTCAACTTCTGGCAGGGCATGAATCTCGCCGTCGATGACCGCAAACAACTGGTGAAAGAACTGGATCAGCTGCAAGCGTTGGGGATCACCAACCTGCGCGTCATGGCCTCGTCCGAAGGGCCAGACACCGAACCTTACCGCATGACCCCCGCGCTGATGATCGCGCCGGGCGAATATAACGAAACGGTGCTGGATGGGCTGGATTATTTTATGGCCCAGGTCGGCGCACACGATATGCGCGCGGTGATGGTGCTGAACAACTATTGGCAGTGGTCCGGCGGCATGGCGCAGTATGTCTCGTGGGCCGAAGAATCCGCCATTCCCTACCCCGGCGACTGGGGCCAATTTATGAGTTATTCGGGCCGCTTCTACGACTGTGACGCCTGCCAGACATGGTATCGGGATCATATCGAGATGATCATCAACCACACCAATCCCTATACCGGGCTGGCCTACCGTGACGATCCGGCGGTTTTCTCGTGGGAACTGGCGAACGAACCGCGCCGTTATCCCCAAACGTGGATCGACGACACCGCCGCCACTATCAAATCACTCGATCCCAACCACATGGTCACGACGGGATCAGAAGGCACACCGCCGGGCGAACGGATCAGTTTTGAGCAGACCCACGCCGGGCCGGATATTGATTACACGACGATTCATATCTGGCCGCAAAACTGGGGCTGGTACGATCCCAAGAATGCCAATTCATATGCTCATGCTGAAACGCTGGCGCGGCTGTATTTTCAGGAACATGCCGACATCGCCGCGGAATTGAACAAACCGCTGGTGCTGGAAGAATTCGGCCTGACGCGCGACTGGGAACCGCTGCATGATACGTTTGATCCTGAGTCGCCGGTCACCACCCGCGATCAATTTTATGCCGCCCTGTTTGAAGAAGTCTTGATCTCGATGCAGACCGACGGACCCGCCGCCGGTGATAATTTTTGGGCATGGGCAGGCGAAGCGCGCCCTGGTAATGGTTGGGTCGGCGATCCTCCTCATGAGACGCCCGGCTGGTATTCAGTCTACGATTCCGACGAGTCGACACTGGCGATCATCACGGCGCACGCGCAGGCGATAACCGCACTTCAGGAATGAGCGGTTTGAGGCGGGAATTAAAAATGCTGCTTTTCACAAAATGACCGGATTCGCCCTTGCGCTTTAAAAAAGACTCTGCTAAACTTGTGAGGTAGTGGAGAAGGTTGTTCGCATTACCGGAGTATTCCCTCGGCGCGAAGTATCACCTTGCGGCGAGGTTTCTGTTTTGTAAGGGAACTCCGTCCCCACGCTTTCGTTTTTTATCTGTTTCAAGGAGTTTCCAAAATGGCAGACCGTGCGACCGGAACCGTAAAATGGTTCAACGCCCAAAAAGGCTATGGCTTTATTCAGCGCGAAGGCGGCCCCGATGTGTTCGTGCATTTCAGCGCGATTCAACAGACCGGCGGCTATCGTGAACTGAACGAGGGCGACCGCGTGGAATTCGAAATCACCAGTGGGCCGAAGGGTCAGCAGGCTTCGAACGTCGTCCGTTTGCGCTAGTAAGCTTCTCCGCTTCCCAGTGCCATTCAGCGCCCGGTGTTTTCACCGGGCGTTTTTGTTTCTATTTGCCAGCCTCTGTTTTAACTTTGTGATCGTGTGTGAGCCTACTTGCCTTTTTTGCTCATTTCTGCTAAACTAGATGCTTAGTGGAGAAGGTTGTTCGCATTACCGGATTATGTCCTCGGCGCGGCGTTTCACCCCTGCGTCGAGCTTTCTGTGTTATAAGGGAACTCCATCCCCACGCTTTCGTTTTTTATCTGTTTTAAGGAGTCCCCCAAAATGGCAGCAGATCGTGTTACCGGAACCGTGAAGTGGTTCAACGCTCAAAAAGGTTATGGCTTCATTCAGCGCGAAGGTGGCCCCGACGTATTCGTGCATTTCAGCGCCATCCAGCAAACGGGCGGCTACCGCGAACTGGCGGAAGGCGAGCGTGTCGAATTCGAAATCACCTCCGGCCCCAAGGGCCAGCAGGCCTCCAACGTCATCCGCGTGCGCTAGAAGTCCGATCACAGTATCTATTGAATAGATACTGACCACTTCCGTGTGCCACCCTACGCCCGGCGATTTGCCGGGCGTTTTTGTTTGGCGGGGCGTTTTTTACAAAAACTTTGTTTGTCTTTACGTTTTTCTTGCATTCTCACCATGCCCGAACAGACAGTTTGTGCTACACTGAACGCAATAATGACTGGCACACTGGAGCCGCTGTCCCCTTATGGAACGTCACCTGATCGGCAAAACCATCGGCCCGTATGTCCTGCTCGAAAAACTGGGCGCGGGGGGCATGGCGACGGTTTACCGCGCTCAGAATCTCCAGGGTGATCCGCCTGAAGTCGCCGTGAAGATTTTGCCCTACCATCTGGCCGCCAATGACATATTTTATCAGCGGTTTGAGCGCGAGGCGCGCATGGCGGGCCAGTTGCAGCACCCGCACATTTTGCCGGTGTATGGCGTTGGGGAACATGACGGCGTGCCGTATATCGCCATGAAAATCGTAGACGGCGGCACGCTGGCCGAGTTGATCCACCAGGGGCCGGTCGATATGCGGCAGTGCGCCCGCATTTTAGCCCAGATCGCGGCGGCGCTGGATTATGCTCACCGCGAGAATGTGATCCACCGTGACATCAAACCCGAAAATATCCTGTTCGACGACACGGAAAAAGCCTATTTGGGCGATTTCGGTGTGGCGCGGTTCAGCGAAGGCAGCGAACATATCACCGGGACGGGCGGCTTTGTCGGCACGGCGGCTTATGCGTCGCCGGAACAATGCCGGGGCGAAGAACTGACCGCCACCTCCGATATTTATTCGCTGGGGGTGGTGCTGTACGAGATGCTTACTGGCGTGCTGCCTTTTAAGGGCGCGACTCCGTTGGCGACCATGCACCAACATATCAGCGAGCCGGTGCCGAACCCGCTGCGTGAACGTCCCTCGCTGCCGCTGGGTGTCGCCGAAGTGATGCGTAAGGCACTGGCGAAAATGTCCTCGGTGCGTTACCAATCGGCCACCGCCATGAGCGGCGCGCTCAATGAGGCGCTGCGTCCGATCCTGGGAACCAAGCCGCTTGCCGACAATGCCCCGCCGCTAGGACCGGACCCGGTCTTTGATCGCCCCCATAACAATTCCAGCCCGCTGCAAATGCCGGATGAACTACTGCGCAATCTTTCACCGTCGCGCCCCAAACCGATCGCGCCGCTGCCGCCTGCGCCGCCGGTGGAACATTCAGCATTTTCGCCATCCATGCCGGAACGCAAGAAAAATATGGTCGGCATGACGACCATCGAAACCGTGATGCTGCTGCTCACCCTGGTGACTGCCGCTGCGGTGATCGTTTATGTGCTGCTCAGCCGATGAGAGTTTTTAGTTATTGGTTATTAGTTGTTGGTTTTTAGTAAACGGTTGCTGGAAATCAGACAGCCTTAAAATGAAGTGAGTTCTGCTTTTGCACAAAATTAACGAAAAGAATGACTTAGGTGAATTATTTAAGCTCTAACTACAAAGTCCCTGTTTTGATCCTGGTATCGGTTTCACTTTTTCTAGGATGTGTTATCGGGTGTTTACTCTTGTCGGGATTCGATCCTTTTTTTGATGAAAATTGCCGGGATGATCTTCTCCCCAAAGTGCCTATTTACCCAGCTTCAACGCTTGTTAGCAATTACGACTCTGAAAATACGCCAAAGTACGGGACTTCTCGACAAATCTACCAAACAGCAGACACTCCCGAAGATGTGGCTAAATTCTATGACAAGTTCCAGGCCTGTTGGGGATTGACCTACAAAGAATCTGATGGAAGCATGATTTGTGATGGGCAACCTGGCGGTGACCATCGAATGACCTATATAGTAAAGATTAGACAACAAGAAACCGGAACTATTTATTCCCTGGATATTGTGTGGCACTGCGGGTTTCTCGATGACTAGACCTGAAGCCAGTCGAAAAAATTATCCATGATACTAATTCACTAAAAACTATCCTGCCCAACCTGATCGAGTTTTCTACCATGTCTCGTTATTGGCGCTATTTTCGCTACACCCTTGATACGCTGCTGGTCAATGCGCTGATTCTGTCATCGCTGTACCAGATGCTCGTCTATCTGGCGAACCGCCGGTTCTGGCGGCAGCCGCTCCCTCCCCCACCCGCATCCCCCCCGCCGGTGAGCGTGATCGTTCCGCTGCGCGGCAAAGGCCCGGATACGCTGGCGCTGCTGCATGTGTTAGCCATCACCCGGCCCACCGATGATTATGAAGTGATCCTGGTCCTGGAAGACGAACACGATCCCGCTTACTCGCTGGCGCAGGAGATCGCCGCCAGTTATCCGACCGTGGCGCGTGTGCTGCTCAGTGGAGCGCCGGGCGAGCATGTAGGGAAAATGCACAGTCTCAACGCCGGGGTAGTGGCAGCGCGTGGAGAATGGATCGCGTTTGTCGATGCCAATGTGCAGGTCAGCGCCGAACTGTGGAATGCGGCCCTGAGCGCGCTGTCGGATCCCAACGTGGGCGCAGCTTATGCGCCGCCGCTGGTGCGCGAACCTGAACATCACACGGGGAGCGCGATTCCTACCGGGGGCGAGATGTTGATCGCGCTGTACACCAACCATGCGCGCACGGCCCAACTGCCATTTGCCGCGCTCAGCAAACGCAGCCGCGCCATGCCCGGCAGTTTTATGCTGGTGCGCCGCCGTGTGCTAGATGAAATGGGCGGGATGCTGCATTTGCTCGATGAAGCGTCAGCGGGGATCGCGCTGGGGCGGGCAGTACGTGAGATCGGCGGACAAGTCGTCGCAATCCCGGTCCCGGCCTATATCATCGCCGAACCCGAAACGTTCAACGAGGCGACGGGCCATTTGCTGCGCCGCCTGGCTGTCTACCGGGCCTATCACCTGCCTGCGTTTTTAGCGTGGCCGTTCTCTAATCCGCTGACGGTAGGGTTTATGCTGGCGTTCATCACCGAGCGCGAGGGGCGCTGGTGGGGTCGTCAAACGTGGTGGTTTTTCGTGTGGCTGCGGCTGGCGACGGCGTATGAACTGGACCGGCTGCGCTTCGGACACAGTTTTTCGTGGCTGGCTTAT
>JACRBK010000403.1 GCA_016234525.1 Chloroflexota bacterium | reverse complement strand
GTATGGATGGCCTCTTGGGGGTTTGGCATTGAGTGGTCCGACACGGGGCTGGGTAACTACGACAACCGCCAGGACCGCGCTTATTTGCTGGATAAACTCTTTGAAATGGTTGATGAGCGCGGCATCTATATTATGCTGACGTTGATCAATCACGGGCAGTTCTCGCTCACGACCAACACCGAATGGGAAGGCAATCCCTACAATGTAGCCAACGGTGGGCCGCTAAGTGACCCGGTGGAATTTGCGACTGATCCCGAAGCGCAGCGGCTGTGGGAACAACGTTTGCGTTATATCGCGGCCCGCTGGGGATATTCCACGTATCTTTTGTGCTGGGAATGGTGGAACGAAGTGAACTGGACCCCGATGTCCGCCAAAGAGATTCTGGCCCCCTGGACAGCCCGCAGCACAGATTTCCTCAAGCCGCTCGATCCTTACAATCACCTGTTCACTACATCTGGATCGATCTTAGGAGACGAGACTGTATGGGCTGAAATAGATTTCACGCAGGACCATCTATACGACATGCAGAGTCTTGTACGCGAGTTTAGCCTTGTGATCCCCAAATGGCTGGAGCGTTACCCCGATAAACCGTTCCTAATGGGTGAATTTGGCAGCCCGAACGAATACGACTTACACGGCCAATTGATTCACCTGGGGTTGTGGAGCGCCCCCATGTTCGGCGCGGCTGGCTCTGGTATGACGTGGTGGTGGGATAACAACGTTCACCCCAATAACCTGTACTACCATTTTGCTGGACTTGCGGCGTATCTGGCGGGTGAAGATCTGGCCGCTCACGACTGGCTGCCTACGCAAGCTGAACTCGATGAAGAAGCTGATGCGAAGGTGTATGGCCTGCAAGACCAACAAAACTTGCGGTTGTGGGTGATCAGCAAGAATTACAACGAACGATTTTTGTTGCGACAGTACGAAAAAAATATAAAGGATCGGGTCGAAAATCCCACGAACATTGAATACCCTGAGATAAGCGGGGCCGTCTTGACCCTGAACGGGTTAGCCGACGGCGAGTATACCGTCGAATGGTGGGATACGATGACCGGCGAAATCATCACGACAGAGCAGCTTATTGTCGCTGGCGCCGCTGCCAGTATCAACGTTCCCTCATTTACAACCGATCTGGCGCTAAAAGTAAGCCCGGTGTCTGCCTAACCAGCGTTTGATACTCATACGAGGATACTTCCTATGATGTTCAGACTTTTTAATGAGCGCTCTCCCCTAAAACCCATCCTCCACCTGCTGTTGGTGATCGCGCTGCTCGTCGCCGGGATTATTTCGGCAGATTCCGTCCAGCGATCACCTGTGGCGGCTCAAGACAGCGGATTGTTTATAGACGCCGCGTGGTACCGCGAAAATCTGATCCGTTCGGCTGATCTATGGAACGGCGGATTAGATGGTCAGTCCGGCATGGGATCGTACCAGAATGATTTTACCGGCTTTTTTAATGTTGATCTGGATCGTGATTGGAAGCCGTTCCCAAGTAAGTCCATTACCAGTGTGGCGCAAAGCCGCGCCATTTACATGAATATTGAGGCGTATCGTGTTGTAGGCCCAGAAGAAGGTGCGCGTTTTTTGCAGGCAGCCACCAATGGGATCGAATTTCTGCTGACGAATTTTAGAGATCCCGATTACGGTGGGTTTTATTGGGAGGTCAATCGTTTCGGTCAGCCAGTAGAGGATATGAAACAGGGTTATGGAAATGTTCATCCCATCCTGGCGTTGGCTCAAGCCTATGCGGTTACACAGGAGCCAGCCTATCTTAAGGCGGCGCTCGACCAGTTAGCGGTGATCAAACAACATTTCCTGGATCCCGATTATGTAGGTGGTATCCGCCCCGGCTTCAACCGGGATTTTACCGAGATCATCGGCGTCAATAATGTGGATACCTTTACTCACTATTTTGAGCCGCTGTTGGTCCTGTATGATGTCACCGAGGGTGAACAGCAAGCTGAGATCGCCGACCAGATCGTTATAGCGGGCGATTTTTTGGTCCACCATTTGTATCAGGATCAAGAGGGATATTCTGACCGGGGATATGTCGCCTACAACTATGACGAGGCGTGGCAGCCGTCGTTATTGCCCTATACTCGTGAGACTCAATGGTCTGGCGCACGGCAGGCCTCGACAGGTCATAACATCGAACTGGCCTTTTTGATCAGCCGGGCTGTCGAGCGCGGATTTAACCCGGATTGGCTGAATGTGGCAGATAAGCTAATCAAGTTCTGCCTTGAATATGCCATCGATCCTGAATACGGCGGAATGTTGTACGAAGTCACGGATTATGATGGCAAGCCGCTGCCGGACAATCCCGATAACAGCCTCTTTGTCTGGTGGGCACAGGCCGAAACGGCACGAGCGCTGCTCCATTTTACGATGGTCCGAGATTCCACCTACGAAACCCCGTTTAAAAGAATCGAAACGTTGTTTAACCAGGCCCTGACCGACCAGGAATACGGTGGCCTATATCAGGCGCTCGATGCTGAGCATGACCTTGCCCCGGTGGTTCTCACTAAAGGGAATATTTGGAAAGTCAATTATCACTACACCATGTATTTTGTCGAAGTTTTACGGCTGGCCGATACCTACCCAGATCGAATCACAGAACTGAATACAAGCTGGGCAGCATCGGCAAATTGAGGTGTCAATCATTATCGTTCAAGTCGAATGAAGTTCATCGAACGATCTTTTTCGAGAAGTTTTTAGAAGGAGAAACTCAACCATGAAACGTAGTATTTACTTGTTCTTGACGGCAGCGCTGGTGTTATCGCTATTTACTGGCGCTGCTTCATCGTTGGCTCAAAATGGAACTGGTGCAGCATTTGTTAATCACCAGGGGCAAGATCTGTTTTTGAGCGGAATCAACCTGGCCTGGATCAACTTCAGCCGGGACCTGAGCGATTTTAATGAGGCTGAATTCACAAAAGCGCTGGATGAGGTTGCTGCCGTGAAAGGTAATACGATCCGTTGGTGGCTGCACACCAATGGCAGCGCCAGTCCAATCTACGGCGAAGACGGCAAGGTAATTGGCCTGGGTGAACATGAAACAGAGAATTTAAGACGCGCCCTTGACCTCGCCTATGAACGTGGCGTGCTGTTGATGCTGTGCCTGTGGTCGCATGACATGATGAAGGTCAGTGAAGGGATCCCGACCGAGTGGAACCAGATGATGATCGAGGATCCCGAATATACCCAGGCGTACATTGACAACGCCTTGATTCCCCTGGTCCAGTCGGTCAAAGGACACCCTGGCATTGTGGCCTGGGAGATCTTCAACGAACCCGAAGGCGTGACAACGACCTTTAATGGTTGGACTGAGGCGCTCACCGATATGAAATACATCCAGCAGTTCGTCAACCTGCTGGCGGGCGCTATTCACCGCACCGATCCGGACGTCAAAGTGACCAGCGGCTCGTGGAATATGCGTGCCTTAACCGATATTGGCAGTATGATGAACTACTACCGCGATGACCGGTTGATCGAAGCCGGAGGCGATCCTGATGGCACGCTAGACTTTTATCAGGTTCACTACTATCCCGAATGGTTCGATGAAACAACCTCACCTTTCCATCACCCGGCATCCTATTGGGAATTGGATAAACCGTTGGTGATCGGTGAATTTCCAGCCGCAGGACTCAAAGACCTCGGCAACGGCTACCTTCCTAAAAAATCATTCCAGAATATTGTCAAGGTATACCAGTATGTTTATGAAAATGGGTATGCCGGGGCGCTGGGATGGACCTATAAAGATTCCCAGACCTTCGGCAACTTAACCGACCTGGCTCCTGCCTTGTTTTGGATGAACAATCAGGCTCCCGATCATATTGCCGTGAATATTGGCGAGATCGATCACTTGCCCTCGATTGTAGGTCCCATTGGCACCCAGGTTTTGGCAAACGATGCTTCGCCGGTAGAAATCGCCAATTTGAACGAGGTCTTTTTCGACCAGGAAGATGGGATCGATTTAACCTTTGAAATCACGGGAAACTCTGCCCCGGAGAAGATAACCGTTGAAATCCAAGATTCAGGGGCTGTCGTTGTCTCATACAGCCCGGAATCACTGGGAACCGCAAACATTGAGATCACAGCAACTGATGCATCCGGCAACTATTCGCGGGATCGGTTTGTGGTCCAGGTTATCAACCCCAATTTTGGTAATATCGCCCTGGGCAAAGCAACCACTGCTTCTACGGTTGAAAGCAATGGGTATCTTGCTGAGTTTGCCACCGATGGCATAGAGATGACCCGTTGGTCAACGGAATACAAGGACGACCAGTGGTTCCAGGTCGATCTGGATGGCGTCTTTAATATCTACCAGCTCATCTTGAGATGGGAAGTCGCCTTTGGCAAAGTTTATGATATTCAGGTGTGGGATGGTTCTGCCTGGCAGACGATTGTTTCCGAAGCCAACAGTGACGGGGACATCGACGATTTTTCACTGGACACCCCTGTTCTAGCGCGTTATGTCCGAATGCATGGCATCGAGCGCGCGACACAGTGGGGTTTCTCGCTGTGGGAGTTCGAAGTGATAGGCGAACGGGCAGAACAACAAGATCTACCCCTGTCTCAGAATCCACCGCCGGTTGAAGTCGCAGCAGTTGAAGAACCCGCTGCTGAACCTGTTCAGGTTGAAGCCGCGCTACTTTATGGATTTGAAGGTGACGCTCAAGGCTGGGTCATGGCCGACTATTGGGCGGGCGGCAAGGGTGTGGAATACTCGACCGACATGGCGACCGAAGGCACTGGCTCATTGAAGCTGTCATTGTCGCTGAGCGGTACAGCCTGGGAAGAAGGCGGTGTGTACGTTGATCCACCAACCGCTTATGACTGGTCAGCCGCGAGTACAGTCTCGGCGGATGTATATGTGCCTGCTGAAGCGACCAACTTCCTTGCACAGATCTTCGTGAAAACTGGCGAGGGCTGGACATGGGCGAACTCGGCAGATGTCCAACTTACTCCTGGCGAGTGGACAACTGTCACGGCTGACCTGAGCACGTTGGGCGAGATTGCCGATGTACATGAAGTCGGTGTGAAAGTCGGTTCCGGCTCAACGGCCTTCACAGGCGACGTTTTTATTGACAACATCGCTCTGGGATCCGCAGCGGAACAGGCAGCGATTGAAGCCGGAGAAGTCACGCCTGAACTGCTCTACGGATTTGAGAGTGACGCTGAGGGTTGGATTATGGCGGACTATTGGGCGGGCGGCAAAGGCATAG
>JACRBK010000402.1 GCA_016234525.1 Chloroflexota bacterium | reverse complement strand
TACCACCGCACACATGGCGTAGATACTCGCATTATCCGCATTTTTAATACGTATGGCCCGCGAATGCGGTTGGATGATGGGCGCGTGGTCCCCAACTTTATTGGGCAGGCATTACGCGGCGAACCTTTGACGGTTTATGGTGATGGGGCGCAGACTCGTAGTTTTTGTTTCGTCAGTGATTTGATTGAGGGTATTTATCGCCTGCTGGTGAGCAGTTTTAACGAACCGGTCAATATCGGTAACCCGAGCGAGATGAGCATCGCAGAGTTCGCCCGCAAAATCAACGACATGACGGGTAACCCTGGCGGGATTGTTTATAAGGAACAGGCGCGTATCAAAGGCGATCCGCAGACCCGGCGGCCAGATATTACCCGCGCGCGCCAGGTGTTAAACTGGGAGCCTTCCGTCGATCTACAGTCCGGCTTGCAGCATACGATAGAGTATTTTAGACACCACGTGTAAAATGCGACTCGCCGCTAAACCTTCCTCTATCCTCAGGTTCATCTGGGGTGGGCTGGCGCTGATGGCCGGTATTCTGGCCGCGCGCCTGCCTGTTCCCCTGTCGGGAGGAATGTTGATGCTCACGGTGTTGGGCGCTGCGATTCTGGTTGAGCCGGTGCTGGGTATTATCCTGATGTTGGGGGTTGCGCCGCTCAAAACCTTGATTGACACTGAAGCGCCCTTTGCCCTGCCCATCGATGCCGGTCAGATGGGGTTCGGACTGGTTCTAGGGGCCTGGGCGATCTGGCGTGTGCTGCATCATCGCGGCGAACCACTGCCGCGCACGCGGGTAATGCTGCCGTTGATTGGTTGTATGCTGGCGTTCAGTCCATCTCTCTACCACGCGGTTTCGACAAGCGCCTGGATCGCGGAGTTTTTAAAATGGGTCGAAATGGCGCTGCTGGTTGTAGTAGTCTTAGACCTCGGGCGCGCGGGCCGCTGGACCTGGATCGTTTTGGGCGCAGTGTTGGCTGCTGTGTTACAGGCATTGATTGGTGTATACGAGTTTCGCGGCGGGTCGGGCGCGCCTCATTTGTGGATAGCCGGCTACCGTTATTTTCGCGCCTTTGGCACATTTGGACAGCCTAACCCATTTAGTGCTTACATGGGCCTGACGCTGCCTTTGGCCTGCGGAATGGCCTGGGGACATCTGACGGCGGCTGCCGCGCGCTGGCTCCGGCGCGGGGACTCTCCGGCCCGCATGTGGTGGAAGCCGGGGCTGTTGGCGGTGATGTATGGCGGTTTTGCGTTGGTGCTGCTCGCTGGTTTGATCGCGGCCTGGGGACGCGGCGCCTGGTTAGGATTTGGCGCAGCAAGCGTTGTGATGGTATTCTTTGCTCCGCGCCGCCGCTGGCAAGGCGTTTTGTTGATGGGCTGTGCCGCTGTCTTACCGGCTGGTTTGTGGTTTGTAGGGGCGGTTCCGGCTACCATTCAACAGCGTGTCAATAACGCGGTGACTGAGTTTATTGGGTTTCGGGATGTGCGCGGCGCTCCGATCAGTAATGAGAACTTTGCCATTGTAGAGCGTTTGGCGCACTGGCAGGCCGCTATTGAGATGGCTAACGCTCAGCCCTGGATCGGGGTAGGGTTGGGTAATTTTGAAGCGGTCTATCCTGAGTATGGCGTACCCAGTTGGCCCAGACCGTTGGGCCATGCCCATAACGATTATTTGAATTTGCTGGCCGAAACCGGCTTGATCGGATTGTTAGGTTATCTGATCAGTTGGCTGGCGCTGGGGATGTGGACAGTACAAGCCTTGCAACAACCAGACCCGATCAAACGCGGCCTGGTGTTGGGGCTGTTAGGAACCTGGACGCATCTGGCAGTTCATAGTTTTGTCGATAAACTATACGTTAACAACCTGTTTCTCCATATCGGTGTCATGTTGGGACTATTGGCGATTGTCTATGAATATCGCCAGGCTCTCGTAGGTAATAAAATCAGTGAGTATGATGACCTCTAATTCTCCGGCAGTATCCGTCAAACGTCTATCCGCATGGTTTGCCTATCCGTTTAACCTGTGGAGCCAGATGATCCTTAAGATCAGCATCCGCTTTGGTGATGAGAAAGCCAAAGAAGTCGAGCGTTTTCTGAAATTCGCGACAGTGGGTATTATCGGTGCGATCATCGATTTTGGAATGCTGAACCTGCTTCAGGCGACCATCTTACACCCAGTAGAGCCGAGTATTACGCTCAAGGTAGGGCTGGCAACCGGAATCGCTTTTACGTCGGCGGTTTCCAGTAATTTTGTATGGAATCGTTATTGGACCTATCCCGACTCACGCAGCCGCTCTCTTCGGGAACAGGTAGGGCAGTTTTTTTTGGTCAGTATCGCGGGCCTGTTGTTCCGGTTGGTCTGGGTGCGTATGTTGTACGGGCCATTTGGCGACCTGGGCGTAGACATGTTGAAGGCTCTAGGAACAGCCGCTTCGTTTGAGGATGCGGCCACACGGCGTTTAGGGACAAATATCGCCCAGTTTTTTGCCGTGTGGATTGTGATGGTGTGGAATTTTCTTGCCAACCGTTATTGGACCTATAACGACGTGGAGTGAGTTCGATGGGCGAACATATTCTGATTGTGGATGACGATCCGCTGTTGTGTAATCTGCTGCGCATGGCACTGGGGCGAGCGGGTTTCAAGACTGCCGAGATGTATTCTGGCGATACAGCCTTGGAATATCTGCAAGGACAAACAGTGGACCTTGTCTTGCTTGATATCATGATGGCTGATGTGAATGGCTTCGATGTGCTGCGCAAGCTCAAAGCCAATTCGGAATGGCGCAAGATTCCGGTTATTCTGCTTACGGCGCGCGTCGATGCGATCAGCCAGCGGACCGGGATGGATATCGGCGCGGTGGAATATTTGACCAAACCAATCACACCTGATCTGCTGATCGAACGGATTCAGGCCGTTTTGGCGTCACGTTCATAATCTCAATGCCTGCCATTGGTATTGATTACACCGCCGCCTATGAACAGGGGGCGGGGATAGGGCGTTATGTGCGTGAGTTGGTGCGCGCGCTGGCCGCCCAAGATACCCAGACTTCCTATCGTCTCTTTGTGGCCGGGGCTGCACGCACGGCCCTTTCTTCGTCACCCGGACCTAACTTCCACTGGCGACCCACCCGGATCTCACCCCTCTGGTTTGCGCGCGTATGGCATCGCGCCCAATTCCCCCTTCCGCTCGAAGTATTTACGGGACCTATCCGGCTGTTTCACGCCCCTGACTTTACGCTGCCGCCGCATTTGCCTGGCACGCTGACACTGCTCACCGTGCATGATCTATCGTTTGTGCGCGCTCCCGAAACGACTACCCCAGTGTTAAAAGCCTATCTTGATCAGGTGGTGCCGCGCTCGGTACGGCGCGCCACGCACGTTTTGGCGGATTCTCAGGCCACCAAAGATGATCTGATCGAACTGTATGGCACATCCTCGGATAAGATTACCGTGGTGCTGGGCGGCGTGAATTCCGAATTCAAGCCAGTGACAGACCTCCAACAGCGCCGCACCGTTCGTCAGCGGTACCACCTGCCCGATCATCCTTATGTGTTCTCAGTCGGCACCGTTCAGCCGCGCAAAAATTATGCCCGTTTGATCGAAGCGCTGGCGATCTTAGGCCCGGCGTTTGAAGAGTTTCATTTGGTGATCGCCGGGGGGCGCGGCTGGTTGGACAGCCCGATCTATCAAGCTGTCGAGACATTCCATATGGCCGATCGGGTGCATTTTACCGGCTTTGTGCGCGATGAAGACCTGCCCACGCTCTATTCGGATGCCGTGTGCCTGGCTTACCCGTCGCTGTACGAGGGAATTGGCTTCCCGATATTGGAGGCGATGGCTTGCGGGATTCCGGTGATCACCTCTAATATCTCATCAATGCCAGAAGTTGCCGGGAATGCCACCCTGTTGATTGATCCTTATAAAG
>JACRBK010000405.1 GCA_016234525.1 Chloroflexota bacterium | reverse complement strand
GCGGCACTGCCGCGCCCAATGAGTGTAAGGAATATTGGATGAACGATCAAACACAGCAGCCTATCATCGGAAGCGTTTTGCGAGCCAGCACGACCGGCTTTGTCTGCGGTACACGCAGCCAGGAGATCGTACACCCGACTTTTGGCGCGTTCGTTCGCACGCGGCACGGCCAGTATGATGACATCGACGTGATCGGCCTGATTTACGCCATCAGTATCGACGATGATCCGCTGGTCCGGCAAATGATTCTCGCCAATAATATGAACACTGCCGCCGTGCGCGACCAGCGCGAAAACCGGATGGTCCCGGTTGAAATCAGCGTGGTAAATGTCGGTTATGTCTACCGTGAGACGGTATATCACACCCTGCCGCCGCGCCCACCGCTCAGCCTGGACCCGGTACAGTTATGCGATCAAGACACGATCCTGCGTTTCACGGCCCGGCTGGACTTCTTGCGGCTGGTGATCAACGCGCCCGAAGTTCCCACTGAGGAGTTGTTAGCGGCGTCGCTGAACTATGCCGCCTATTCCCGCCAGGAAGACGAAGGTTATCGTTTCTTGGTCGACGCAGGGCGCAAATTGGCCGGATTACTCAGCCACGATCTACCGCGTTTGCAGCATTTGCTGCGGCTGATCAAACCGGCATAATGGTTGTTTAGCAGTCCAAAATAGGCTATAATAGAACATAGGTTCCATTTTTATGAGGACATCCTAATGACGTTACGCGATTCCCGACCCCCTGACTCGGATAATTTGGATGACTGGTTCCCACGAGACACTCCCGGAGCGGGTTTGATGACGGCTGGGCAGCGGCTCGGCGTGGTGGTAGGTGGATCGCTCAGCAAAGGGCTGGATGTCAAGCTGGACCGCGACACCATCATCGAGGATTTAGCAGTTGGGCGTTACGTGGTCGTGCGCGGAATGCACAAACGTTTTTTCTGTATGATCACCGATGTGATGCTCGACACGACCAACCCCGCCATCCGCAGCGATCCGCCTGATCTGTCTGATCCATTCCTGCGCGCGATCTACACCGGGACGGCAGCCTTCGGCATTGTCCATGCAGCGCCCATGTTGAGCATTGATGACCAGGAACAGCAGCCCAAGCCGGTCAAGACCATCCCCAGCCATTTTGTGCCGGTTGAGATCGCCACTGCGCAGGATGTGAACGACGTATTCGGCCAGGAAGACGCGACTCACTTTAACATCGGTTCCCCGCTTGAGCTGGAAGAAACTCAGGTTAACCTTGATCTGCGCCGGTTGGTCGAGCGATCGGTGGGGGTATTCGGCAAAAGTGGGACCGGGAAGAGTTTCCTCACACGCATGATTTTGGCCGGGATCGTCAAAAACGATGTCGCAGTAAACCTGATTTTCGACATGCACAACGATTACGGCTGGTCGGTGCGTGACGAAGCCGGGGCACAGTCGAAGGGTTTGAAACAACTTTTCGGCTCAAAGGTGGCGATCTTCACCCTGGACGACGAAGCCACCCGGCGGCGTGGAGCCAGGGCCGATCATGTCGTGACCATCCCTTATGAAGACATTCAGCCCGAAGACCTGGCGATGCTCAAAACCACGCTGGATCTCTCCGACTCGATGATCGATGCGGCCTACGAACTGCAAAAGTTGTGGGGCCGCCAGTGGATCGCCCAGTTGATCGAGGCAGGCGTCGAAGTCTTGGAGCCGCTCAAAGAGGAATTGGCGTCGAGTATGGCCTCAGTGCTGGCGCTCAAACGGCGCGTGCAGCGCTTCGAGCGTTTCGCCTTTCTGACACCGGAAGCCTTCGGCGACTCGGCGCAGAAGATTCTTGAATACATCGAGCAGCGTAAAAGCGTGGTTCTGGAATTTGGGCGCTACGGCAGCGCATTAGAAGCCTATATCCTGGTGGCGAACTATCTCACGCGGCGTATTCATGAAATGTACGTCAAAAAGGTGGAAACCGCGCTCGGTGATGAGGGCCTGGAACCGCCGCAGTTGTTGATCACCATTGAAGAGGCGCACAAATTTCTGGACCCCTTGATCGCCCGGCAGACCGTGTTCGGGACCATCGCCCGCGAGCTGCGTAAATATAACGTCACGCTGCTGATCGTAGATCAGCGCCCCAGCGGGATCGATGAAGAAGTGATGAGCCAGATCGGGACGCGCGTCACGGCGCTGTTGGACAACGAGCGCGACATCAACGCCGTGCTGATGGGTGTCAGTGGCGCAGGCGGTCTGCGCGAGGTGCTGTCCCGCTTGGATACCCGGCAGCAGGCGATCATTTTAGGCCACGCTGTCCCGATGCCGGTAGTGGTTCGCACGCGCAACTATGACGCCGAATTTTACCGGAGCATCACGAACGACGGCAGCAGCGAATCCGCGCCCCGAACTCTGCCGCCCGCGACGGATCGAGAATCACGCAGAATACGGTAAAGTAAAAAACACATAAGAAGTCCGGCAGACTCGCAACTCGATTCCTCACTTTGACGTAGAATGAAGATAGATGACGCGCAAATTTAGTCACAGAAGAGGGATATTGCTATGACCGACAATCACCAACCACCAACGCCCGAAGAAATGGGCCAGCACCTGGACGACGAAATTAAGGAAACGGTTCAAGACTGGGCCGAAAACCCGCAGGGGACCGACTACGAAAATCTGGACGAACGGGTAGATCAAAAACTGCGTAAGACGATTGCCGGCTGGGTCGGCGCAGAAGAAAATGCCGACTGGAAAGCCATCGGCGGTCAAATGGACGCGAAAACGCGCGCTTCGATGGCGAAATGGGTCGGCGCAGAAGAAGGATCGGACTGGCCGACAATCACCTCGCGCATTGAAAACCGCGTGCGTACCAATGTCGCGCGTATGGTCAAGGCCGAACGTCCCGCGCCCGAAGGCGAAGAAGCGCCATCCGCCGATGCTTCGTGGGGCGATATTGGCACCAAGATCGAGCGTGATGTGCGCGGCTGGGTGGGTACGGTAGTCGGAACCGAAAAAGATTCCGACTGGCCCGCCATCGGCAACCGCCTCTTTGACCATGTCCGCACTGCTTTTGATAAAGTCGTGACGGCAGCCAAAGAGGTGCGCAAAGACCCCCCCGCCCCCACCGAGCGGATCGAGATCAAGAGTGAGGATGAGTCTCCGGCGGTGAAATCCAGCACCCCAGTTGATCCCGAATAATACACTACCACACAGAATGAAATTGACGGGGGACATGGCTCCCCCGTTTT
>JACRBK010000052.1 GCA_016234525.1 Chloroflexota bacterium | reverse complement strand
CATTCGCATCGTGATACAGGTGAAAATTCCCCGCGCCGTCAGTCGCATAGGCGAAAAGAGTCTGCCCGTCTTTGTTGACGGTGAAATGTTCCCGCGCAGCCCCGCGAACGGCCTCTGCTGTGTCTGACAACCGTGGATCGTTAAGCAGGCTAGCGATCTTGCGCAGGGTAAACCACATCAAAATATGGCTGGAGAAATGATAGGGCAGGGTGAGAGGATCATCGGCAGGGGTTTCGTCGGTCGGAAACAGCCAGCCGTGCGCCGCTTTGCGATCCAAAAGGGTTGTGATTACGGGCATGATCGCTGGGCGCAGCCGCTCCCAGGTGGTGTGATCCTGGGTGGCCTGCACATATTCCGCCAATTCGAGCAGGGGATAAAGCTGTTGATCGAGCTGGAAAGCGGCATCTTTGATCCGCCCATTGGCGAGATAACAGCGTCCCCACGCGCCGCTGGATCGCTGCGCCACCTCGAACAGCCATAACAAATGCCGCCGCACCAGATCGGGCTGGCGGTCGAGCAGCGTGCGCGCCACATAATAGGCATCACGGTTCCACGACAACGGCAGCAGCATATGATCGGTCAGAATACAGCGCGTCTCTCCCACCGGAACCGCCAGCATCAACCCGTAGCTGATCCCGCGCTGTACGGCGAGATGAGATGAGGCGAGATTGCCCAGAACTTGCTGCCAGCGGTCCATTTCGGAATCCAGATCGGCCAACGGATTCAGCGCCAACCGCCGGGCCGCGTCTTGAGCGGCGGCAGCGGTCGGCCCAAACCCATAAACCAGCGTGGTAGACTCGCCTTCTCCGGCAATATCGATCTCAATCGGGCCAGCGGCGCGGCGCTCCCAATGTTCGCCCGCCGGGAATCCGGCTATGGCAGCGGCCCATTCCAGCATGGGATTTTCGATGGCCAGCACACCGTCCGCGAGGCGGGCGAGAGTCTCGATTGGCGGCATGGGGACCGGGCCACCCTCGGTAAGCTGGGTATAGGCGCAGCGCTGCAACGAGAGCCGCCCGCGCCAGCGCGATTTCTCGCTGATTTTCCACTGTTGGAATGCGCCGCCGCCATGCGCCCAGGCGATCATCTCCGTTTGTGTCCCATGCTCAAAGACCGTCTTTACCGAAGGGATCGCGCCCGCCAGCAGTGCCGCCTCGCGCCGCACGACGGAATGATTCGCCTGCGGGCCAAAACCGCTTAACCGCGCCAGCCCGGCGCGATACGCGCGCACCGCCGCCGGGTTATACCGCTGATCTTCGGGAAACGGATCAGCGGTGGTCAACGTGACGTAACCGTGTTGGGGATGGTAGGTATTCAGCACAATCAGCCGCCCGTGCGCGTCTACGCTGCCTGTCACACCCTCACATCCAAAATCGAGCGGTTTGAGTCCGCGTGTTGAGTCCAGCGGGCAACCATGCGGCATTATGACACCAGCTTTTCCAGATCGGGGATCAACGTTTTGCCGTTTTCCCGGTCGATCCAGCGGATTTTGTCGCCAGGGAAACGTACCCAGATGTCTTGATCGGGGGCGGCGCGAAAATCCGGGTGAGTCGAAACCTTGATAATGTCATCCCCGATTCTAATCGTCAGCAGGTTTTGTGATCCTAACGGCTCGACCACCAACACGCGCACCTTGAGCGCATCTTCGGCGGGTGTCAATAGGGCCTCCATATTTTCGGCGCGGATTCCGGCGATGATCGCCTTTCCGTCATACCGCGCCAGTATCTCGCCCATTTCCGCGATGGGCTTGAGCGCGTAATCCTCAATGGTGACCTGAAGCGATCCATTCGCGCGGCGCACCTGTCCTTCGAGAAAATTCATCGGCGGCGAGCCGATAAAGCCCGCTACAAACTTATCGGCAGGCATGTCATAGACGGTGGTCGGTGAATCAAACTGCAACAGTCTGCCGTCGCGCATTACCGCGATCCGGTCACCCATGCTCAGCGCCTCGATCTGATCGTGTGTGACATAGATCGTTGTGGATTTGATTTCGGCCAGCAGGCGTTTAAGTTCAGCGCGCATTTCCAACCGCAGCAGCGCATCGAGGTTGCTCAGCGGCTCGTCCATCAGCAGCACTTCGGCGTGAACGGCAATCGCACGAGCGACGGCCACTCGCTGGCGTTGGCCGCCGCTTAACTGTGATGGATAACGCTCTAAGAAGTTTTCGATGTGGAGTAGGGCGGCGGCGGACTGCACGCGGCTCTTGATCTCGTCTTTGAGCGCGCGTTTCATTTTCAGGCCGAAGGCGACGTTATCATACACGCGCATATGAGGGAAAATGGCATAACTTTGGAACACCATCGAAATATTACGATCTTTGGGCGGAAGATAGGTTACATCCCGATCCCCGATCATGATCCGCCCATTATCCACAATCCCCAGCCCGGCGACAGCGCGCAGCAGGGTGGTTTTGCCGCAGCCGCTCGGCCCCAGCAGCACGACAAATTCCTGGTCGTGAACCGTGAGACTGACATGATCAACGGCCATCACTTTCCCAAACATCTTGACCGCGTTTTCTACTCGAATTTCAGCCATAGTCTTTTCCCTATTTGGTAATCTGGCCCCACATATTGAACAGATAGCGGCGGATCATAAAGATAAAGATCAATGACGGGACCAGCATAAAAAAACCGCCCGCGTATTGGAACTGGAGTGACGACTTATTGAGCGAATACAGGACCAGGGCTGGAAGTGTACGGTTGCGGATGGTGAGCAGGGTCGCCGCGAAAACCTCATTCCAGGACATCACAAAGGTGAAAATAGCCGCTGCCGCGATCCCTGGCATGACGAGCGGCAGCACTACGCGCATAAACGCCTGAAGCGCGTTGCAGCCGAAAATCTGGGCCGCTTCTTCAAATTCGCGTGGGATGCTGGCGAATACGCTCGATACGACGAGAATGGTCGTTGGCAGGGTGAGCGCCGTGTGCATCAGCGCGACGCTGTACACCCGGTCATACATACCCCACTCGATAAAGGTCACCGCCAGCGGCACGGCCAGAATCACAATCGGGAAGGCGCGCACCGCCAATACGCTCAACCGGAAGGCATCGCGCCCCGGAAAAAAATAGCGCGAGATGGCATAACCCGCCGGGGTCGCAATCGCTGTCGACAGCACCAGGGTAAGGATCGCCACGTAGATGCTGTTGCGTGTCGCCGCGAGAATCCCTTCCTGATCCACGAAAAATTCCATCGTGTCGGTGGAAAACGGAACCGGCGCGATCTGTTTGGGATACCCATAAACATCGTCGCGAGTGCTAAACGCCATCGTCCCGATTAGCCAGATCGGCAGCAGGATCCACAGCGCGATCAAAATCGCCAGTGCATAAACACCTGCCCGCCGTAACTGGCGCTGGCGGATGGCGCGGCGCTGCACAGAATCAATCACTCGTTTTTCTTTCTTGTTCATTCGCGGGCGGCCTCCTCTTGGGTGCGGACGGTGCGCAGGTAGAACAGGGCAAAACCCAACGAGACCAACATGATAAACCCGGCATAGGCGGAGGCCATGTTCGGATTGTTGAATCCGTTGTCGCCGGGGTCATACCAACGAT
>JACRBK010000400.1 GCA_016234525.1 Chloroflexota bacterium | reverse complement strand
GCAGATGGCCTCGTTTCCCACATAGGCATTCGGGTCTTGTCTCAAAAAGCCCCGAATTTTCGTCCATTGTTCGTCAGTTACCTTCACGTCGGTCATGCTTTGACTTTAAACGACTTTTGTCAAACGTCAACAGAACCTAATTTTAGCACACCCAATATTCTGCACCTGCTGCCGCTAACTCACTCTTTATCCACGCGAAAAACCATGTTAGAATAGGCAGCACTGCTGGGGGATAGTTTAATTGGCAGAACAGCGGACTTTGAATCCGTGAGTTGTGGTTCAAATCCACGTCCCCCAACTGTGAACGGCCCCTCAAACCGTTTGGATCGGCCCTTGTCAGTCCGCCGGACACATGGTAAAATGCTCTCCGTCAGTGGGGGATAGTTTAACTGGCAGAACTGTGGACTCTGGATCCATCAGTCATGGTTCAAATCCATGTCCCCCAGCTATCAAAAAACCCGTCTCATCGGTTGAGGCGGGTTTTGTTTTTCGGGGAAGAACGGCATCACTCATTTCGTTGATCAACGAACTTCGAGCCATACCGTTACTTCGTCGCCTTCCTCAAGACGTTCTGCTTTTCGGACACTGGCTTTGATCGGCACAAGGTAGTGGTCATCTTTGGGAAACAACGAAGTCTGCCACTCGGTTTTGCCGATCCGAACATGGACCGGAATCACTCCCCAACCATACGTTACTAAGCCTGAGATCGCTTTCAGATCGCGGCTCGGTTCTGCCGGAACGGTAACGAAGAACCAGGGGGCGGGTCCCCTCCAAAACCAAATCTTGCCAGTGAACTCGATGTTCATTACTATCCTCTATCACTTACTAATAGCTGACGGCTGACCGATTACTTCTCGTCTTCGATCTGCGCTTTTTGCAGGCGGTTGCTGTAATCAACAAATACCGTCTTAAGCTCGGTGAACTCGTCGATGGCGCTGGTTCCGGCTTCGCGCCCGCCGTTGCCGGTATTCTTCACCCCGCCGAACGGCAGATGCACCTCGGCCCCGATGGTGGGCGCGTTGATGTAGGTGATGCCGGTCTCTAACTCTTCCATCGCGCGGAACGCCAGGTTGACATCGTGGGTATAGATCGACGACGACAGCCCATATTCCACATCATTCGCCACGCGGATCGCTTCGTCAAAGTCGCGCACTTTGATCACGCTGAGCACCGGCCCGAAAATCTCCTCGGTGCTGATGCGCGTGCCGTGTTTCGTCTCAAAAATGGTCGGCTTGATGAAAAAACCCTGATCATACATGCCGCCGGTCAGGCGATAACCGCCGGTCACGAGTTTGGCCTCTTTTTTGCCGATCTCGATGTACTCCATGATCGACTCGCCCGCCGCATGATCGGCCACCGGCCCCATATCGGTATGAGGATCGAGCGGATCACCGACCACAAACGATTCGGCGCGCGCGACCAACGCCTTCAAGAATTGATCGTAAACTTTTTCGTGCAAGATCAAGCGGCTGGTCGCCGTGCAGCGCTGCCCCGCCGTGCCAAATGCGCCGAATAACACACCATCCAGCGCCAGTTCGAGATTCGCATCGTCCATGACGATCTGCGGATTCTTGCCGCCGAGTTCCAGTTCTACCGGCTTGAGGTTTTTCGCCGCCGCGACATAAATATCACGCCCCGCCGGAACCCCACCCGTAAACGAGATCGACTTGACACGCGGATTCTCGACAATCTCCATGCCGACTGTGCCGCCTCCGCCTGTAACGTAGTTCAACACGCCCGGCGGCAGCCCGGCTTCCTCGAAGATTTCGACTAACCGCGCCACACACAGCGGCGTGATGCTGGCAGGTTTGAAAATAATGGTGTTGCCGGAGATCAGGGCCGCGCCGATCTTCCAGATCGGGATCGCCATCGGGAAGTTCCAGGGGGTGATACAGCCCACCACCCCAATCGGGCGGCGGATGGTCATGCAGAATTTATTCGGCAGTTCGGATGGGGTTGTTTCCCCTAACAGGCGGCGGCCTTCGCCAGAGATGTATTCCAGAAAATCTATTGCTTCCTGCACATCGCCCTTACCCTCGGCGATCACCTTGCCCATTTCACTGCTGACCACCGCGCCAAGATCGTCTTTGCGCGCGCGCATGATCTGGGCGGCCCGCAGCAAGATTAAACCGCGCTTGGGCGGGGGCATCTTGCTCCATGCGGGGAAAGCGGCCTCAGCGGCGTCAATGGCCCGCACGGCATCGGCGCGGGTGCCTTTGGCGAACTTCGCCAGCACGTCGCCAGTAACCGGGCTTTTGCTCTCGAACCACTGCCCACTTTCAGACGGAATCCACTGCCCATTGATATAATTGCCGTATGTTTTTACAGCCACTGCTTCGCGTACTGCCACAGCATATCCTCCTGAACACTTAAAATGATTTATGTAAATTTTATCAAAAAAACAACCCAACCCCCAGTCTGCTCACACAGACAGGCACTTCCATTGCAGGAGTAGGTTTTAATCTGTGAATAGAGCCGGGTAGAGCCACCACTTTATAGACGCATGAGCGTGATCCCTGGCCCCATTGGCCCTATTTTTCTCAGAGGGGCGGTTTACAATGGACATTGGATCGGGTTCACAACGCAGGATAACAGATAACCATGACGGATTCTTCCAATTCGACCCTCTCACGCGGCTACACGGTGGCCTTGATCAGCGCGGTATTGTTCTCAGCGACGGCGATCTTTATTCGCTACCTCACCGTTCATCATAATATGCCGCCGTTGGTCTTGGCTTTCTGGCGTGATGCCTTTGTGGCGCTCACAATGCTGATCGTGCTGGTGCGGCTGCGCCCTGCCCTGCTGCGCGTGGATCGCCCGCGCCTGGTCTACCTGGCGATCTATGGGCTGGTGCTGGCCTTCTTTAACATTTTGTGGACGCTGTCTGTCGCGCTCAATGGGGCCGCTGTAGCGACAGTGTTGGCCTACTGTTCGGCGGCGTTTACCGCGCTGCTCGGCTGGTGGCTGCTGCATGAGCGGCTGGACGGGGCCAAACTGCTGGCGGTTACGCTGTGCCTGGGCGGATGTGTACTGGTCGCGGAGGCGTTCGACGCGGAAGCGTGGAAATCGAACCTGGGCGGCATCGTGACCGGGGTGCTTTCAGGGCTGGGATGGGCATCCTACAGCTTGTTAGGTCGATCCGCCTCCCAGCGCGGGCTGAGTCCCTGGACGACCCTGTTCTATACGTTCGGCATCGCGGCGGTTTATCTGCTGATCCTGGTCCCGCTGTTGGGGCCGCTGCTGCCCGACAATGTCAATAACTCGCCTGATTTGCTCTGGCTGGGGGATTCCCTGACCGGCTGGGGCGTGATGTTT
>JACRBK010000399.1 GCA_016234525.1 Chloroflexota bacterium | reverse complement strand
GCGGACCGATGTACGCAGTTTTCCCACGGCTGAAGTGATCACTTCGGAGCCGTTCCAGTTCGATTTTGATCGTATTCAAGAAACGACGATTGACACCGGGACTCCGGTGGCGGTGACTGCCGTCAGCAGCGACGGGGAATGGGCGTTCTGCCTGACTCCGTTCTATTGGGGATGGGTGCGCGCCGAACATATCACGTTTGGTACGCGCGAACAGGTGGCTGAATATGCCAACGCCGCGCCATTTGTCATGACAACCGCCTCACGCGGGACGGTGGCCCTGGTGGCGGGCGGTACGGTCTGCACGCAGATGGGAACCCGCCTGCCCCTGCGCGAAGAAAAAAACCATGCTTATCGCGTAGGCGTGCCGACGCGCAAACTGGACGGATCGCTGCGTATCTCGGACGGATTTATCGCCAAACGGCAGGAACACTTCACGCCGGGGGTTCTACCTTGCACGCGGCAGACGATCTTCACCCAAGCCTTCAGCTTGCTCGGTGAACCTTACGCCTGGGGCGATTCACGCATGGGCCTGTTTGGGCGCGACTGTTCTCGCTTGATCCGCGATATTCACGCCGTCACCGGGATCATCCTACCGCGCAACGCCGACCAGCAAGAGAAAGTTTGCGCGCCGGTCGTGTTGTTTTATGCCAACATGTCGGACGATGAGCGCAAATCGCTGCTGGCAGATCGAGTGCCGCCGGGCGCGGTTCTGGCAATGCCCGGCCATATTATGTTGTATCTCGGTCATGTGAATGGTGAACCCTACGTGATCCACGACACCAGCGCCAATGGGTTTTCCAGCGTGATTGTTTCGGACCTGTCCTTAGGGGCCACTTCGCCCGCCGGATCGTTATTGCAGCGGCTCACTACGGCGGTGATGATCGGTTGATATACAGCTTTCAGCCCTCAGCCGTCAGCTTTCAGCAAAAAGCGGATGATGAGGGTGCTTGCCGCGCCCTGACGGTTTGAGGGCTTAGCACATAAGAGTGTACACGATGGCAAAACACGACTCGCCTGTGCCGCTTTACCTCCAAATCAAAGACTATATCCGGCTGAACATTCAGCATGGCGTCTTTGCGGTTAATGAGCGTATTCCATCCGAGCGCCAGTTGGCCGATCAGTTCAGCGTGAACCGCCTGACCGTCAGCAAGGCCCTGAACGAACTTGCGCAAGAAGGGGTCGTTTATTCGCAGGTAGGCAAAGGGACCTATGTGGCTCCGGCCAAGATTGACCAGGCGTTACAATCGCTGACCAGTTTTACCCAAGACATGATAGGCCGGGGCAAACGCGCCGCCAGCCGGGTGTTACATGCCGCCATCGAACCCGCCAACACCGAAGCCGCCAAAGCCCTGATGATTCTACCCGGCGCAGAAGTGGTGGTGTTACACCGCGTCCGCATGGCGGATGATCAGCCAGTGGCGCTGGAAAGATCGCATGTGATCTCTGCGCTGTGTCCGGGGATTTTGGATAACCATGATTTCAGCCGCGAATCGCTCTATGCGGTGCTGAAGGCAGAATATCACCTGCACATGACCTATGCTCACCAAACCATTGAGGCGCGCAAGGCGGGCGAAGCTGAACGTGACGCGCTGGAAGCCGAATCCGGCCTGCCGATTCTGTTTATCACGCGCGTGACTTATGATCTCAATGATCATCCGGTGGAGTACGTGCGCTCCTCCTATCGGGGAGATCGCTATAAATTTTATACCATCCTGCGCACGGCGGAATAAAACTATGACCTACCCCTCTGTTCTCACCGGGATCGAAGTGCTGCGTCGCGATCAGTTCAAGCCATTGACCGGACAGCGTGTCGGGTTGATGACCAATCCCAGCGCGGTAGATCACCGGCTGGAAAGCACCTATCGCATTTTGACCCACGCGCCCGAAGTCCAAATGACTGCCCTGTTTTCGCCAGAACATGGTTTCGCCGGGGCCGCGCCGGATGCTGAGACGATTGCTACAACGGTTGATCCGCGCTCTGGCCTGACCGTTTACAGCCTGTATGGATCATCCTACCGGCCCAGCATAGAAATGTTGGGTAAGGTCGATGTGATCGTATGTGATATTCAGGACATCGGCGTGCGTTATTACACCTTCCCCTGGACCGTCTCCTATATTTTGGAGGCCGCAGGGGCGCATGGGGTCGACGTGATGATCCTGGATCGTCCTAATCCGCTCGGCGGCAGCGTGATCGATGGGCCGCAGTTAGAAAGCGGGCTGTCGTCCTTCGTAGGGCGATTCCCGATCCCGGTGCGGCATGGCCTGACTCTCGGTGAACTGGCACAGATGATCAACTCACGCTGGAATCCGACCCCTGCCGATCTGACGGTGATCCCGTGTGAAGGCTGGCAGCGCCCCATGTCCTGGCCCGAAACTGGCCTGCCCTGGGTGCCGCCGTCGCCGAATATGCCGCACCTGGACACGCTGGTCCACTATCCCGGCGCGTGCCTGATCGAAGGGACTGAACTTTCGGAAGGGCGCGGCACCGCCTTGCCTTTCGAGATCGTCGGCGCCCCCTGGATCGATTCCATTGCCCTGGCGGATTGGTTGAACGCCGAACCCTGGGCCGAAGGTATGGGGGCGCGTTTCCGCCCGCACACCTTCCAGCCGACTCAGAGCAAATGGGTGGGCCAATATTGTCAGGGAGTGCAGGTCCACATCACCGATCCGGCGCGCTGGCGGCCTCTCCCGGTCTGGTTGGGGGTGATCACCACCCTTCGCGCCCAATACCCGCAGCAGTTCCGCTGGCTCACACAGCACCCTGATACCGGGGTGCAGCATTTTGACCGGCTGATCGGCTCATCCTGGGTACGTAAGACCATCGAAGCCGGGGTGAATGCCGGTAAGACTGCCGGGGAGATCATCGCGCCTATGGCGGTAGAATGGGCCGACGACGATCACGCTTTTGACCTGGAGCGCCGCCCCTATCTGTTGTACGAGTGATCAGGAGATGATTTTGCCCGCGCTCAATGATAGTTCTGCCCGCCAGCCGATCAATCTTTTACCCGCTGCTGTTCACGAGGCGCTGCAACAGGCCATCCAATCCCATTTAGGGACGACTTTTCCCGCGCTGGCGCTCCACGTCATGATCGAGGGCGAAGTGGTCTTGAATCAGGCGTGGGGCTGGATCGATCCTGAAACGCGCCTTTGTCCCACGCAGCCGGACAGTCTGTTTGATCTGGCCTCGGTGACCAAATTATTCACAGCGACGGTTTTTCTGGCGCTGGTCAGCGCGGGGCGGGTGCGCCTGGATGATCCATTGATCCGTGTGATTCCAGAGTTCGGCGCGTCCGGACCTCGCCCACTGGATGGGGGACAGGACCCGCACAGTAAAATCCACCTGCCCACGCCGGACTCGGTGCGCGACCAAACCGCTGATCCCGCCCTGGTGACGTTTTATCACCTGCTGACGCACACCTCCGGGCTGGCGGCGTGGCGTGATGTGTTCAATGCCGCCGGACCCGCTCCGCTCCCCCCCGATCAGACTGATCCCATCTCGCGGGATCAGCGCTGGCAGAATGCGCTGCGGGCGCTGTGTACCTATCCGTTTGTGGGCCAGCCGGGCAAAGGCGAAGTCTTGTACAGCGATTTGGGGCTGTTGCTGCTCGGTGAAACTGTCAGCCGCCTGCACAGTGTCCCGCTGGATGTGGCGCAGCGCCACCACCTGTTTGAGCCGCTGCGCCTGGATTCCTTGACCTTTAACCCGCTTCAGCATGGGTGTGATCGGCAGACAACCGTCCCCACGGAGATCGATCCCGGCTGGCGCCAGCGGCGTTGTTGGGGCGAAGTTCATGATGAAAACGCTTGCGGCGTGGGTGGCGTTGCCGGTCACGCCGGATTGTTCGGCGCTGCGCGTGATGTCGCGGCGCTGGGGCAGGCGTGGCTCACCGCCGATCCCCGGCTGAATCTCAGTCCAGAGCTGATCCAGTCCGCCACACGCCAACACGAAAAAACCGGCGAAATGCGGCGCGGCCTGGGCTGGATGATGAAAACGTTTGAGGATTCATCGGCGGGCGACCTGTTTCACCCCGATTCGTATGGGCATACGGGCTTTACCGGCACATCCCTCTGGATCGATCCGGCGCGTAAGCTGGTGATCGCCTGCCTGACCAACCGGGTGTATCCGGGCCGCGAAAAGCCAGGGATTCACCCGTTTCGCCGCGCGGTGCATGACCTTCTGGCGCGAATGGTGAGTGAATCATGTTGATTGTAGGGCTGATGTCCGGCACGTCTGCTGATGGCATTGACGCGGCGCTGTGTGAGATCAACGGCGCACCACCGCACGTTCAGGCGCGGATAATCCAGGCGATCACCTGTGTTTATCCCGCCGGATACCAGCAGCGGATTCTGGATGCCTGCCTGCCGGATCGCAGCCGGGTAGACAGCCTGTGCCAGCTTAACGCCGATCTGGGCGAAATCTTCGCCGCCGCTGCCTTGCGGGTGATCCGCGAGGCCGGGTTAACGCCCACTGCGGTAGACCTGATCGGCTCCCATGGGCAAACGGTATGGCATAATGTCCAACCCGATGGGCGGGTGAGCGCCACGTTACAGATCACCGAAGCCGCCGTGATCGCGGAGCGCACCGGGATCACCACCGTGAGCAACTTTCGCCCGCGAGATGTCGCCGCCGGGGGGCAGGGCGCGCCCCTGACCAGTTATGCCGATTGGCTGCTGCTGCGCCACCCGGATCACTGGCGCGCGGTGCAAAATATTGGCGGCATGGGGAATGTGACATTTTTGCCGCCGATCTCCGATTCCATCCGTTCGCCGCTGGCCTTCGATACTGGTCCCGGTAATGCCCTGATCGATGGGGCCGTGAGCCGGATCACCGGGGGAAAACTGGCCTATGACCGCGACGGCTTGATCGCGGCGGATGGGCGAATCGATGAAAACTGGCTCACTGAACTGCTCAACCATCCCTATTATCGCCGCCAGCCGCCCAAAACCACCGGGCGCGAGTTGTTCGGCGCAGGCTTGGCGGATCAGTTGGTGGATGAGGGATACCGGCGCGGGCTGGATGATCCTTCCATTGTAGCTACGCTCACGGCGCTCACGGCTGCCAGCATCGCAGATGCTTACCGACGCTTTGCCCCGGCCCCGGTGTCAGAAGTGATTCTAGGGGGTGGGGGAGCGCGTAACCCGTCATTGGTCAAAATGCTGAGCGAACGGCTGCATCCCGCCGCTGTGCTGACCCATGAGGCTGTTGGCCTGGACAGCGACAATAAAGAGGCGCTGGTGTTT